>JAOZQN010000942.1 GCA_029932195.1 Bacteroidales bacterium
TACCAAAAAAAATGTTGCTTTTTTTAAGAAATTTCAATAAATAAATAATTGTTTTCTGGTAACTATTTATAATTCAACGATAACTGTTTAATAAGTTCCTGTCATTGTTTCAGGCACACAGATTGTGAAATTTGCTAAATCTACATTCTCCAATTTTTCTATGTTTTCTTGACTTACTGTTGTTATTGTAACTATCTTTAATTTAGGCTTTTTCTGTAATAAATACCAATTAATACTTTCGTAATTATCTGAATGATACGAGCCGTTGTAATGAATAAAAGTTTGTCCTTTTTTATAATTTTTAAGAATAAAATGAGCCATCGTAGCATCTTTAATTGCCTGAGCATTAGCCATATTTATACCTGCTTCTGCACCCATGTGTGCCATTCCTTCGCTAAGTTGTTTGTAGCAATTTAGAGTAAGGTCTATTTTTACCGGAAGTGGTGCAATATATCTTTTTGCTTCTTTTGATAATTTTTCAAGTGATTCAATACCTTGTTTGTAAGTTGTATTGGCATATCGGCGAGGGATATTTGTTGCTATAAATTTAAGATTATTTTCTTTTGCAAACTCTACAAGTGGTTTGTAATCTGTAGAATAATTTTGCCACATACGCATTTCATCCTCAAACTTTTTTTGTGTTATCAATCCTGCAAAATATTCGTCTATAATTACCTGGTTATCAGATTCAAACATTTCTGCTCCAAGCACTAGATTTTTACCTTTTTTATCAAACAAATCTTTTGTTAGTTCGTATTGCAACCAGTGTGCAATTGGATTATTGTGCAATTCGCCAAACAAAATTATATCTGCATCTTGACACGCCAAAAGCATTGTTTCATAGTCGGTTGCTTCACCAGATTTGTCATACAGTTTGTAAGCAGGTTTGTCCATAAAAGAACTTAATATTACTACGGATAACAGGATAAATAGTTTTGTTTTCATAGAATTTAATTATTTTGTGTAAATTAAAAGATTATAATCTTTACCATCTTTTTCAAGTTTGATTTCAATATTAAATTTGTTATCATTTTTAGTTCCATTTCCTTCTATTACTGTATATTCTATATTGTTATAGAAAAAAATACCAGAAAAAGAATTAAGTATTTTACTGAAGTTTCGGAGTTTATAATTAATTGATTATTACGTATATAATGTTTTTGCC
>JAOZQN010000513.1 GCA_029932195.1 Bacteroidales bacterium
AACACTAATACAGTAGATTACAAGCTGAATTTTATTCTTAACGCAATACGCGTGACTGATAATATATTTAATTGCGTCTCAAGTTTTTTGATATAAGCCTTCAATTCCAACAATTCTTTGGACTGAAGTGAGAGCAAAGATTTTAATTCAGCATTTTTTTTGCTTAAATTTAAATAATTGCTTACTTTTGTCTTTATATCTTTTAAAAAATTCATACGGCTAAGATAAGACTTTTTTTTATAATACTACTTTTTTTTTAATTTTTTATCTTTTTTTTGATACTGGCTGTGTAGTTACACCGATTTTAATATGGCATTATCTTTAGATGATAAATTTGATGCCGCTTACTACAACAGAGCTATATGTTTTGAGAATCAAGGAAATTATCAAGCAGCATTCAAAGATTATAAAAAAGCTATTGAATTAAACTCGGAAAATGCTGATTATTGGAGTAATATGGGAGTTTGTTACGGAAAATCGGGAGATTTAGACGAAGCTATAAAATGTTTTGATAAGTCAATTGAAATTTCACCAAGTTCAAGTGTATATTCAAATAGAGGCTTTGCCTTATCGTTAAATGAATCTTATGATAACGCAATTATTGACTACAATAAAGCTGTAGAATTAAATCCTGAATCATATATATCCTTGTTTAATAGAGGAATTTGCTATTCTAAATTAGGAAGATACGAAGACGCAATAACTGATTTTACAAAATCTATTGAAAATAATGACAAAAATGGAAACGTATATTATAGTAGAGCATTAGCATATTTTGAAATTAATGAAGACGAAAAAGCATGCTCTGATTTAGAAAAAGCTATTGAATTAAATATTGAAGAAGCTAAAATTCTAAGTAATGAGAGTTGTAAAAACTAAACTAACTACAAAAACTATATTTTTTGTAATAAACCAACATTTGGTGTAATTTTTTATTGTAAGATAGTAAGTCTATAATAAAAATTACACAAACTATTTAATAACCCAATTAAAAACTAAATTACCAATGAAACAAACCTTATCATTATTTGCATTTATTTTATTAATTGCAATAAGCAGTTGTAATACAGAGAAATCTGTAACATTTGAAACCACAGAAAGTGGTATTGAATACAAAATTGTAGAAACCACCGAAGACGCAAGAGTGCCTCAATTTAACGAAGTATTAGAACTTGATGCCGAATATTATTGGCAAGATTCTTTGATGTTTACATCGGCTGATTTTCCAGAAGCATTTAAAATTGGATACAGAGAATCTACTTATCTCGGAAGTTTAGATGAATCTTTTGGACTATTAAAAGAAGGAGATAGTGCAGTAATTCGTATTGATGCTTTTGAATTTTATAAAAATGCTGCAGGTTCGCCTCCACCAGATTTTATGACCGAAGGAGACAAATTAGAGTTTCGTCTAAGACTGAAAAAGATTTTTACAGAAGAAGAAATTAAAAAAGAGATGGAGGAATTAAGTGCTATTCAGATGGAGCAAGAAAAAGAAATGAGAGATGTGTATATTGCTAATAACCAGATAGAAGTTGAACCAACAGAAAGTGGATTGTATTATGTAGAAGAGGCAAAAGGAAAAGGCAAACAACCAAAAGAAGGAGACGAAGTAGTAGTGCATTACACAGGAAAACTAATAAATGGACAGGTATTTGACTCTTCGGTAGATAGAGACGAACCTTTTAGCTTCCCACTTGGTCAAGGACGAGTTATTCCTGGTTGGGACGAAGGAATTGCTCTTATGAAAGTTGGAGGAAAAGCAAAATTAGTAATCCCTTCACACCTTGGATACGGAGAAATGGGAGCAGGTGGAGCAATTCCTCCATTCGCAACTCTAATTTTTGAAGTAGAACTTCTTGAAGTAAAATAAATTATTGAGTTGTCAAGTTTAAAGTTATCAAGTTTAAAGTTAGGTAAACCATAGGGGTAATAAATTGGGGGATTTCTAAAAATAGAACAAGTCAAAAACCGAAATTATTATTTAATTTTTACTTAGGAAACCTTAATTTTTAAATCTATTAATATTATATTCTTATAATATGATAACTTTATAACTTGACAACTTTTAACTTGACAACTAAAATAATGAAAAAAATAAACTTAATTCTAATAGTAATTCTTTTATTTTCAATAAGTTCGTGTGTAACAACTAGGAGGGTAAAAACTACAAAAACGGGAATAAAATATAAATTTGTAGAAAAAAACAAAAAAGCAAAACAACCTCAAATAGATGATTTTATATTTTTAGATATAGATTATTTAATAAATGATTCACTTTTATTTGAATCCAAAGTATTAAACTCTGACCTTAAAATTAATTTTATCGCACCAATATATGAAGGCGATGTAAATGAGGGACTTGCACTTATGCACGAAGGAGATAGCCTTATTTTTTGGGTTGATGCTAAAAATTTTTACGATAAAAATATGGGTTCTGTTCCCGATTTTATTAAAGAAGCTGATAAAATAGAATTTCGTGTAAGAATGAATAAAGTTTTATCGCCAGAGGAAGATAAAAATCAATCTGATAATAAAAATAAAACTTTAAAAGAAGAGGAAGATAGTAAATTGCAAGCATATTTATCAGAAAATAAAATAACTACAAAACCAACCGAAAGTGGTCTGTATTTTATTGAAACAGAACAGGGTAGGGGAGTGCGAGCAACAAAAGGCAAAACTGTTGTTGTGCATTATACTGGTTATTTTTTAGACGGAACAAAATTTGATTCTTCAAAAGACAGAAATCAGCCATTTGAATTTGAACTTGGTGCAGGACGAGTAATAAAAGGCTGGGACGAAGGCATTGCTATGATGGACGTTGGCGATAAAGTTACACTAATAATCCCTTCAAAACTTGCTTATGGAGAGCGTGGAGCTGGCAAAAGTATTCCACCTTTTTCTACTATTATTTTTGATGTAGAATTACTTAAAATAAAATAAATATTTTATAGCTATAATTTTACTTTGTATAAGGTTCTGGCTAAATTCTTGAGTTTTATGAAAAAATCATTTTTACTAAGCTTATTATTGATGTTCTTTTTTATCAATTCTTTTGGACAAACCGAAACAAAAAGAGTCTTGTTTTTAGGAAATAGTTATACTGGTGTAAATAATCTGCCATTGTTATGTTCCAACCTTACAGAAGGAACTAACAAAACTTTGATTTATGATAGTAATACTCCTGGAGGTTATACTCTTGAACAACACGCAACAAATTCCACTTCCTTGGATAAAATAAAACAAGGAAACTGGGATTTTGTTGTCTTACAAGAACAAAGTCAAATTCCTACCATAGATTTTTACCGATATAATTCAATGTATCCTGGTGTTAAAAGATTAAATGACAGCATAAAAAAATATAATAGTTGTGCCAATGTTGTTATGTATATGACATGGGGGCGAAGACACGGAGGAATGCAATGCGACCAGGAGGGGATTTATTGCAGTCCCGATTTTGTAGATTTTTCACACATGCAAGATTCCTTAGAAAGTGCTTATTGTGGAATAGCAGACACTACTCTTGCTTATGTTGCACCTGTTGGAATTGCATGGAGAAATGTATTGGAAAATACCGAAAATATTTTACATTCTGGAGATAATAGCCACCCAAATTTTAGCGGAAGCTATCTTGCAGCATGTGTTTTTTATTCTGTATTTTGGGACGAAAGTCCTGTTGGTTTAACTTATTACGGCGATTTATCAGATGTTTTAGCTACTTATTTTCAGGAAATTGCAGAAGAAACTGTTTTCTCCACATCAGACTCCGATTGGAATTTGAATATTGATAAGCCTACAGCAGACTTTTCTTTTGATATTTTAGATAATTCTGTTCAGTTTACAAATCTTTCACAAAGTATGTCGCCTGCCGACTATACGTGGTATTTTGATGATGGAGACATTTCTACTGAAGAAAATCCTTTTCATACATACATAGAAAATCAGATATATACAATTTCTCTTGTTACAAAATATTGCTCCAAAAAAGACAGCATAGCAAAAGAAATAACAATAAATACTACTGGATTTAACGACGCAAATATCAATTCTAAATTTGCTGTATTTCCAAACCCTGTTAGTAATAAATTAACTGTAAATTCATATAATAGTTCTGATAATTTAAAAATTGAACTTATAAATTCAGTTGGAGAACTGATGAATATATATAACTTCAAAAATAAAAAAGAAATTAGTATTTCATTAAATAATATTCCAGCAGGTTTATATTTTTTGAAGATAATTGATTTAGAAAATAATTCTCAAACAGTATTTAAAATTATTAAAAAATAAAAACACAGTATTTTTTATACCCCATTCTTTATTTATACTTTTTTATTATAAAATAATGTAAAAGCTGTAAACTTCTTTTGCTTGTATTATAAAGTGTTATTTTTATTTTAAATAACTAAAGTTTCGGAGTTGATAAAAAGATGTAAATCAATGTTTTATTTTT
>JAOZQN010000514.1 GCA_029932195.1 Bacteroidales bacterium
CAAACTTTAAGAATTTTGAAAGCCTTGATTTTTGAGTTTTTAGGAATGCCCTTATGTTTTAACTCAAAATTAATAGATAAAAAAAAAGACTATTTAAAACTTCTGGAAGGTTTAAAGAAAATATCATCTAAAACATACGACCAATTATCTAAAGATAAATCATTCCATTTTCATACCGTAGATTTTTATGATACAAAAGTTTCTGAACGTGATTTTATTAAAAGTTTAGTTTTAAATAATTCAAAAATTGATGATACAGGAATACCAACAGTTTATCAATTTAAGATTTTTAAAGAAGCCCGAATTTTCGGTTTTTTTTATAAGGGAATTTTTTATCCTGTTTGGTTTGATAGAAACCATGAAGTCTATAAAAGAAAATAACTATTTTTACTTTGTCATAATCAAAAAAACTCCCAATATTTATAAAAAATAATGGGAGTTTTATTATTTGGTGCTTGATTTATTAGTTTACAAATAAACTAATAAACCAAAAAACCAATATACTAATATTTCATGTCAGCCATACGTTTGTAATATTGGTATCTCCATTTTGCGTTTTTCTCAGCTGCGTCGAAAAGTTCGTCAGCATGTTCTGGGAACGATTTGTAAAGAGAGTTAAATCTAACTTCTCCAAGTAAAAATTCTTTGAAGTTTTCAAATTTTGGCGGTTTAGAATCTAATTGGAATGGATTTTTACCAGCTTCCTCTAATCGTGGGTCGTAACGATAGTTTGTCCAGTATCCGCTTGTAACAGCACGTTTTTCTTCATCTTGCACTTGGTGCATTCCTTTGCGAAGTCCGTGTGCAATACAAGGAGAATAAGCTATTATTAATGAAGGTCCAGGATATGCCTCTGCCTCTTTAATTGCTTTAAATGTTTGTGCTTGACTTGCTCCCATAGAAATTTGTGCTACGTAAACATATCCGTAAGACATACACATTGCACCTAAATCTTTTTTGCGAATTCGTTTACCCGATGCAGCAAATTTTGCGATAGCAGCCGTAGGAGTAGCTTTTGATGATTGTCCACCAGTGTTTGAATAAACCTCAGTATCAACAACAAGAACGTTTACGTTTTCGCCAGTAGCTAATACGTGGTCAAGTCCGCCGTAGCCAATGTCATAAGCCCAACCGTCTCCACCAATAATCCACATTGATTGTGTTGTAAGATATTTTTTAAGTGCAAGAATATCTTTTACACAGTCGCATTTAGCGTTTTCAAGTGCAGCAATTACTTTTGGAGCGATTGCTTTTGCATCAGTTGAATTTTCTCTAACTGCAATCCATTGCTCAAATACCTCTTTTAGTTCGTCAGATGCTCCGTTTTCAATGCAAGCATTCATTTTATTTTCAATAATGCTACGTTGTTTTTTGTTAGCAAGAGCTATACCAAGTCCGTATTCAGCATTGTCTTCAAATAATGAGTTTGCCCAAGCAGGTCCCATTCCGTTATCACCAGCACAATAAGGAGTTGCAGGTGCAGAACCACCATAAATAGAAGAACAACCAGTTGCATTTGCAATTGTCATTGAACTTCCATAAAGCTGTGTAATTAGCTTGATATAAGGAGTTTCTCCGCAACCAGCACATGCTCCCGAAAATTCAAATAATGGACGAGCAAATTGTGAGTTCTTAACATTTTTTGTTTTATCAACAACAGTATCTTTGTAGCCAACTTTTTCGTCAAGATAAGTCCAACGTTCTATTTCTGGTTTTTGTTTTTCGTCAAGAGCAACCATTACTAACGATTTTTCTTTTGAAGGACAAACATCAGCACAAGAACCACAACCAGTGCAGTCAAGTGTAGAAACTTGGATTCTAAATTTATACTCTTTAATTTGTGCTTTTCCTTGAATAAAATCAGTTCCTTCTGGTGCATTTGCAACCTCTTCGTCGGTAGCAAGGAATGGGCGAATTGCAGCGTGAGGGCATACATAAGCACATTGGTTACACTGAATACAATTATCTGATAACCAGATAGGCACAGAAGAAGCAACTCCACGTTTTTCGTATTTAGTTGTTCCTGGAGGGAAAGTTCCGTCTTCTCTTCCTACAAATACGCTTACAGGTAAGTCATCACCTTTAAGTGCATTAATTGGATCCATTATTTCGGAAATAAATTTTGGAGTATTTGCGTCTCTTTTTACAGTTAAATCCATAGCTCCGTCTAAATCTTTCCATTCAGCAGGAACTTCAATTTGAGTAATAGCATCGCCACCTTTATCAACGGCGGCGTAGTTCATATTAACGATTTTATCGCCTTTTGCTCCGTAAGATTTTACGATAAATGCTTTCATTTTTTCAACAGCCAATTCGTAAGGTATAACTTCCGATACTTTGAAAAATGCTGATTGCATTATTGTATTTGTGCGGTTTCCAAGTCCTATTTCTATACCAAGTTTTGTGGCATCAATTGTATAAAATTTGATGTTTTTATCAGCCATTACTTTTTTGTAACCATCTGGTAAATTTGCTTTGGTTTTTTCTGCGTCCCAAGGGCTATTTAATAAGAAAGAACCATTTTCTTTTATACCTTCAAGCATGTCATATTTATTCAAATATGCTGTGTTTGAGCAAGCTACAAATTCTGGTTGTTTTACAAGATAAGTAGAACGGATAATTTCATCTCCAAAACGAAGGTGAGAAATAGTTATACCACCAGATTTTTTAGAGTCGTAAGAAAAATATGCTTGCACATATTTGTCGGTAGATTCTCCAATAATTTTAATAGAATTTTTGTTCGCACCAACAGTTCCGTCAGCACCAAGTCCGTAGAATTTGCCTTCAAAAGTTCCAGCAGGAACAGTGCTAATTTCTGGCAAAATAGGTAAGTTAGAGAATTTTACGTCATCAACAATACCAACTGTAAATAAGTTTTTAGGTTCGTTACGTTCCATATTTTCATAAACAGAAACCATCATAGCTGGCGTAGTATCTTTTGAACTAAGTCCGTAGCGTCCACCAAGAATAACAGGAGCATTTTCTTTTCCGTAGAAAAGGTCTCTTACTTCCATGTATAAAGGTTCTCCGTTTGCTCCTGGTTCTTTAGTTCTGTCAAGAACGGTAATTTTTTTAACCGATTTTGGCATTGCTTCCATGAAGTATTTTGCAGAAAATGGTCTGTAAAGATGAACTATCATCATACCAACTTTTTTGCCTTTTTCTTCATTTAGGTAATTGATTGTTTCTTTAAGAGTCTGAGTAACAGAACCCATAGCAAGAATAATTTCTTCTGCTTCTGGATCTCCCCAATAAGTAAATGGAGCATAATTTCTGCCAGTTTCTTTAGAAATTTCTTTCATATAGTCAGCAACTACATCTGCAATTGGGTCGTAAAAACAACTTGATGCTTCTCTTGCCTGGAAGAAAATATCTGGATTTTCTGCAGTTCCTCTTGTAACAGGATTTGTAGAAGTAAGGGCGTTGTCTCTAAATTTTTGTAGAGCTTCCATGTCAATCATTCCTTTTAGGAAATCTTCGTTTGGCACTTCAACTTTTGAAATTTCGTGAGAAGTTCGGAAACCATCAAAAAAGTGAATAAATGGAATACGAGTTTTGATAGCTGCAAGGTGAGCAATAGGAGCGATGTCCATAATTTGCTGTGCACTACCAGTTGCAATCATTGCAAAACCAGTTTGACGAGTTGCCATAACGTCGCTATGGTCTCCAAAAATAGATAATGCTTGGGTTGCTACACTTCTTGCACTTACATGAAAAACAGCTGGTAAAAGTTCACCTGCTATTTTATACATATTAGGTATCATAAGGAGTAAACCTTGTGATGCAGTGTAAGTTGAGGTTAAAGCTCCTCCTTGCAATGCTCCGTGAACGGCACCAGATGCACCACCTTCCGATTGCATTTCTGTTACTGCTACAGTTTCTCCAAAAAGATTTTTCTTTCCGTTTGCCGACCATGAGTCTACAAATTCAGCCATGTCTGACGACGGTGTGATAGGATAGATTGCTGCCACTTCGCTAAATAAATACGAAACGTGTGCGGCTGCGTAATTACCTTCACAAGTAATCATTTTCTTTGCCATAATTTTAATAATTTTTGTTATATAATTAGTCTAAAAATTGTTGTATTTTGAGACTACAAACTTAATATAATTAAATTATTTAAAAACTATTTTTAATCATCTTTTTTCATATTTTAAAATGGTTTTTATTAAAATGATTGTTTTGTTATGGTATTTTTTATGTATTTATTCTACTACTTCCATAATAATTCTGGACGTTTTTCATGAGTGCCAATTTCAGCGTTACTTTGGAAATAGTAAAATACTCATTTACAGATGTAAACTTCAATTCTGAAATTTCAAAAAAATACCCATTTTGAAAAAAACTTTATAAAAGAGACAGTTTTAAAAACACAGAATCAAAATAATTAGTCTCTGGACGGAAATAGGTAATAAGCAATCATACAGTGTGTTATCT
>JAOZQN010000515.1 GCA_029932195.1 Bacteroidales bacterium
TATACAACCTAATAAACAAATAAACGAATAAACAAATAAACCTTTTTTAGTATAAGTGGTTTAATTTTACTATCCACTCATTAAAATTTAAAAATATGAAATTAGATATATTACTCGGACTCCAATGGGGAGATGAAGGAAAAGGAAAAATAGTAGATGTATTAAGTCCTAAATACGAGGCAATTGCACGTTTTCAAGGTGGACCAAATGCAGGTCATACACTAATATTTAACAATCAAAAATTTGTTCTTCACACAATTCCTTCAGGCGTTTTTAGAGCTGATACAGAGAATATCATAGGAAATGGAGTTGTTATAGACCCAATTATTTTTAGTAAAGAAATAGAACAAATAGAAAAAGATGCCAGCGACTTGAAAAATAATTTACTTATTTCCAAAAAAGCACATCTAATCTTGCCAACTCATCGCATACTCGATGCGGCACAAGAAGCAGCAAAAGGCAAAGATAAAATTGGTTCTACTTTAAAAGGAATTTCTCCAACTTATACAGATAAAATTAGTCGTAATGGTTTGAGAGTAGGGGATATATTATCTCCTAATTTTAAAGAAAAATATAATAGATTAGTTGAGAAACACAAAAAACAGTTGAAAAGTTTTGATTTTGACTATAATTTTGACGAATTTGAAAAAGGCTGGTTTGATGGAATTGAGCTTATAAAATCATTTAAAATTATTGATAGCGAAATTTATGTAAATAATACTTTGAACAACGAAAAAGCTATTCTTGCCGAAGGAGCACAAGGAACACTTCTTGATATTGAATTTGGTTCATATCCTTTTGTTACATCTTCTAATACAATTGCTGCTGGAGCTTGCACAGGACTTGGAGTTGCTCCTAATAAAATTGGCGAAGTCTTTGGAATTTTTAAAGCATATTGCACACGAGTTGGTAGCGGACCGTTTCCTACCGAACTTTTTGATGAAGATGGTAAACGAATGCAAGATGTTGGTAATGAGTTTGGTGCAACAACAGGTCGCCCACGTAGATGTGGTTGGCTTGATTTGGTTGCTATAAAATATTCTATAATGTTAAATGGTGTAACACAGCTTGTTATAACAAAAGCTGATGTGCTTTCTGGTTTTGACACAATAAAAATTGCGACTTCGTACAAAGTTAATGGCGAGGAGATTGATTATTTACCATACGAAATAAATGAGAAAATAGAACCAATATATACAGAACTAAGAGGCTGGCAAAATGACATTTCCGAAATAAAATCGCTCTCTGAATTACCTACTAATTTGAAAATTTATTTGCAATTTATAGAAAAATTTGTTGGTGTTCCAATAAAATTTATTTCTGTAGGTCCAGATAGAGAAGCAATGATTGTAAAATAAAAAAAGGGAAAAATAGTAGAAAAAGGGAAAAACGGTAGAAAAACAATTGTAATAAGTAGTTATACATAAGTTTTTCCACATTTTAATTATTGTATGGTGTTGGATATATAGTTAAACCAATTATACCATTGAATTGCATCATTATTTACGATACTATTTCCACTGTTTTTCTATTGTTTTTCCTTTTCTTTCCACTGTTTTTCCTTTTCTTTCCATTGTCTTTCCCTTTTTTTATTTATTTCTGTTATAACAAGGGTGTTTGTATGGAGTGCAAACATCTTCTATATTTTCCACACGTTTCCAGCCTTCAATAAAAGCAACTATAAATGAGCCTTTTACTTGCATCTCTTCTTCTGCAAGACAAGCCTCTTCGTAGCTTGTATAATCTCCTATAAGATACTTATACCATTCACCTTCAGTTTCTTCGTAGTGTGGTGTAGTTCCAGGAATATAATCATTCCAAATAGCTTTTATTTTTTCACCACTCAGTTTTGATTTTGACGCTCCTATTTGGATACGAAAAACGACATTTTTCTGTTTTGCTTCCAAAATTATTGGATTATTATCTGTCTTAACTATCTCATTAGCTTTATGATAGTCTAATTGAGAAAATGCTACTGTTTGGAGAAGTAGAAATAATAAAATCAATAATAATTTAATATTTGATATTTTTTTCATTTTATTTTCAGTTTAAATATTTAACAAATTTATTACTAATTATTAGTAATCAAATTTTGTGCAAATCTAAATTTAAAACGAATAAAATTCCAAAATAGTTTATAATTATATTGTGAAAAATTGTTAAAAAATAAGGAAGGAGGATCTTAGGAAGGAGGAAGTTTGGAGAAGGTTAGTTCTTATTTGTTCCGTAAACTACTTTTTTTGATATAAAATAAAAAATTAAAGCAATGATAGAGCCAAAAATTGCTCCACCAATAATATCTGCAGGAAAATGAACTCCAAGATAAATTCTACTGTATGAGACTGTTATAGCCCAAAAAAGTATGAGAAACGAAAAATACTTGTTTTTAAACAAAATACTTGTAAAAACAGCGATAACAAAACTATTTGTGGCGTGTGAAGAGATAAAACCGTATTGTCCACCACATTTATTTCTTACAATATGAACAAGCTTAGAAATTTCGGGATTGTGGCAAGGTCGGAGACGTTCAAAAACATTTTTAAATAAATGAACGGATAACTTATCTGCAATAGTAACAGCAAATATTAAGGCAATTACAAAAATAAATCCTTTGAATTTATATTTTTTAAATACAAAAAAAAGGACAGTCAAATAAAGTGGAATAGAAGCATATTTGTTGCTTACCCACCACATTATCTCGTCCCAAGTGTCTGTATGTAATCTATTTAGATATAAAAACAAATCGGTATCCAAATTTACAAGAAAATCAAATAACATTACAGTAAACAATTATCAGTGAAAAGTTAGTAGTTATCAGTAAATATCGAAAAAGTTAGCAGTAAACAGTTTACTGCTAACTTTTTCACTATTTACTGATAGCTGTATTTTTAAGTAGCCATACTGAAGTTTTTCCGTATTCTAAATTTATAAGATGTTTATTTTCAGTAAATTACTTTTAACTTTATACTCCAAAACTTTTAACTTGCTACTTATTTAGCAAATCCAATTATTTCGTCGGTATATTCGCTTAACAGTAATGATAACGATTCTATAGAACCTTCTAACTCGTTGCAATCCAAGTTTTCTACTTGAAGTGTATCTCTAAAAATAACTTTTTTTCCTGTCTCGTCCAAAACCATTGCTCCATGAATTATGTCTCTGTTTTTCATCAAAAGACTTTTTAGAGTGGAAGAGTTATCATCTTTTAAGTCAAATAGTTGCTGCTCTATAATCACTATAGGTTCTGCAATTGCAATTACCATTTTAACTATACCTTCACTTTCTTTTTCTATAACAAAAATTTCGTCTTCTTTGTCTTCTGTAACAATGTCATATTCAAGATTTAATAAAAAATCTTTTACTTTTGAGAAATTAGTTTCCATAATTATTTTGTTTAATATTATTAATAAATATTTTTTATTCTACTTTTATTTTAATGCAAATTTCAGACCTCAAATTTATAAATATTTTTTAATTTTACAATAAAAAAATATTTTTTTTTAATAAAAAAAATATCGGTATTTAATATTGCTATGTAATAAAACTTTATTTCCTGAATAAAATTCGACCTGTGCAATCAAAAAAATGATTCAAAAAAAATGTAATTATAAATATGAGTTTTCAATACAGCTACGTTTAATTACCTTAAAAACATATATTTATATAAAACGCCACAAGATTTTGTAAACGCTTGCGGGTTTAAATTACATGTAAGAATTTTCAATTTTCAGTAAAAAAAACTTAGAATGTGTTGTTTTTTTATTTGAATATTGATTATTGAATATTGAATATTCCTCTTTTTTCATTACTGGAATTTTGATTGCACAGGTCGATAATATTTATGCTAAGTGCTTGCATATCAAAATAAAAATAGATATCTTTACGTAGTGTTGTGGGGGGGGTGTTAATGGAAGTCGGTGTCATGCTTTAAAATTTATAAACCAACACTTTTATTCTTCTCTAAATAGCTAATATTTAATAATATATATAAACGAATAGTTAACCAAATAACCTTTTTTCGTATAACTATTTTTTTATTTAATTTTTTTTGTATCTTTGTTTTTTGAAAATATTTAATCATTAAAACTAAAATCATTATGAATAAATCAATATTAAATCTTTTGATAGGAATAGGAGCAGGAGCATTGGCAGGAGCAACAGCAATGCTATTTCTTGCCCCAAAATCTGGAGTAGAAACAAGAGAAGACATTAGGATTAAGTACGAAAACTTGAACTATAAAACAAGTGAAGAACTTAATAAAATGAAGGGAAAATTAAAAGAACTTCAAGAAAAAGTATCAAGAAAAAATTAGTTGTTGGTTGTTAGTTGTTGGTTGTTGGTTATTAGTTGTTGGTTATTAGTTGTTGGCTTATTAGCTGTTGGTTGTTGGTTGTTGGTTATTAGTTGTTGGTTACGCAAAGCGATGTAAATCA
>JAOZQN010000516.1 GCA_029932195.1 Bacteroidales bacterium
AAATCATAAATACATTTAAAATACTATAATACAACAGTAAACATATGATTTTAAATTTTAAATTTTGTTTCAAAAAAAAAAATTATTTTGATAAAACTCTTTATTTATTTACCAAAAATATCAATCCTGACTTAAATAATAACTTTATAGATAAAAAATATTGTTTTTTTTTACTTTTTAAAATAAAAAAATTACCTTTGTAATTATGTAGTTTGTTAAACTGCGTATTAGTAATTAACATCAATTTCTCATCTTTCATTCAAAAATATGATACTATCAATTTCTTGGAAAAACATTTGGCGAAATAAAGTAAGAAGTCTTGTTGTAATTGTAGCAATAACAATAGGATTGTTTGGTGCTGTTTTTGGCGTAGCACTAATGAACGGCATGATTCTCCAGCGTGCAGACGAAATGATAAAAAATAACATTTCGCATATCCAAATCCACCACCCTGAGTTCCGAAATAATTTTAAAGCTAAATTTGCAATCCCAGATTTAGACCAGTTAGAACAAAAATTAGAGAACTCAGAGCTTGTTGCGTCCTACACTTCCCGCATAAAAACTATGGCAATGGGGACAAACTCTTATGGTAACGTAGGAGTTATTATTAATGCAATAGACGTGGAACAAGAAAAAAAAGTTACCGAAATATATAAAAGCATTATTGACTCGGCAGGAACTTATTTTGAGTCGGACAAGGAAAACACCGTGCTTATTAGTAGCGTGCTTGCAAAAAAACTAAAAATGGTGCAATTTGAAATCACCGATAAAACTTTGGAAGAACTTAAAAATAAAAAGGTGTCAGAAGAAATTATTGAAAAATTATCATCAATAAAAAATGAATTATTTAGAAAAGAAAAAGATTTTATCATAAAAATAGAAGAACTTATTGGCGAAGAACAATCTGAAATTTATGAAACTTTAATTATTGATAATTCAATAAAATACAAACTACGAGCAAAAATAATCTTTAAATTCCAAACTGCTGATGGCGAAATGATAGACGAACTTTTTAAAGTAGAGGGAGTTTACAAAACATCAAACAGCATGTATGACCAAATGAATGTGTTTGTTAGAAAAGATTATTTTACAAAAATAGCAAATATACCTACAAACACTGCTCACGAAATTGCGATAATATTGCATTCCGACAACGATATTTCGCAAAAAACATCGCAAATACAGGAACTTGCACCAGACTTAGAGGTTCTAAACTTTTTTGATACAGACCCAATGATGGAAATGACTGTTAAATGGGCTAAAATTTATTACTACGTGCTTGTAATAATTATCTTGTTTGCACTTGGTTTTGGAATAGTAAACACAATGTTAATGGTTGTGTTAGAACGAGTTAAAGAACTTGGAATGCTTATGGCAATTGGGATGAACAAGACAAGAATCTTTTTTATGATAATGTTAGAAAGTGTTTTTCTTTCGCTAATTGGAGGTGTTGTAGGAATGGCACTTGGAGCTGTAACAACTTGGCAATTAGGCAAAAATGGCTGGGATATTTCTCAATATGCCGAAGGAATGGAGGCGGTGGGATACAGTGCAATAATTTATCCGAGCCTTAGTTTTGATTTTCTAATAACAACAACAATACTCGTAATATTAACTGGCATAATTTCAGCAATATATCCAGCACGCAAAGCCTTAAAACTCAATCCAGCAGACGCAATACGTAGCGATGCTTAAACCATTTTTTTAGTTTTGAGTTTTAAGTCTTTAGTTTTTAATTGGTTTACACCTAATTTTAGACTAAAAACGAAAAACCAAAGACTAAAAACTAAAGACTAAAAACTCCATGAATATAATAACCGTAAAAAACTTACATAAAATTTATAAGGAAGCAGAAATAGAAGTCCATGCAGTTAGAGGAGTGGATTTAACAATAGAACAAGGCGAATTTACTGCAATAGTAGGTCCTTCTGGTTCGGGAAAAACAACCTTTCTAAATATGCTTGGAGGTTTGGATATTGCCACAGAAGGCGAAATAACCATAGACGGCGTAGATATGGAAACACTAAAAGGCTCTAAACTAATAGATTTTAGAATGAGAAATATAGGTTTTGTTTTCCAGGCATATAATTTAATTCCCGTTCTTACTGCAAAAGAAAACGTGGAATTTATTATGCACCTGCAAGGACGCTCAAAAAAAGATAGAGACAAACGATCAATAGAACTTCTCACCGCCGTTGGACTTGGTGAAAGAATAAATAGTCGTCCCAGTAAACTTTCTGGTGGTCAGCAACAAAGAGTAGCTGTGGCACGTGCATTGGCTTCCAAACCTAAATTTATTCTTGCCGACGAGCCAACAGCAAACTTAGATTCCGAATCTACCGCAAACCTTCTGGACATTATGGAACGGCTTAATAAAGAAGAAAATATAACTTTTATTTTTTCAACCCACGACTCACGTGTGGTAAAAAAAGCAAGACGAGTTATTACACTCGAAGATGGAAAAATACTAAAAGATGAGAGAAAATAGTTATAAAAAATATGAAAATAAAAAACATATTAATAATATTTCTGATAATATTTATCAGCCAAAATACTTTTGCAAGTTATTCAGATACAGACACTTTGAAGACGATTGTTTTATCTAAAAAGAATAATTCAAATAAAAAGGTAGAAATAAATGTTGGTGATAAAGTATTTATTGTAAAAGGAAATACTAAGAAAAGAGGACAGGTTACAAATATTACGGATAATGGTTTAAAAATAAACAATAATGAATATTTTTTTGAGGAAATAAAAATAATTGGAGTAAAATATGAACAAAAAACATTTAAAATATTAAAGAATACTATTTATGTATTATCTTCTACAACAGCAATCCTACTAGCTATTCTATATACTTATAATATTAATGCAGTTTTACTTCTTCTTCTTTTTCTATTTCTTATATTATTAATTTTATTAATTTTACTGACTACAACATTTTTTTTGCTTCTGTTTTTCAGAAATATTTTCTTCAAAAAACCGTATAGCTTACAAAAGTGGAATCTGAAGACTAAAAATAAAACAATGTTACGTTAAAAATAAACATTTCTTAGAATAAAAATATGCTAAAAAAACATTCACAATACTAATTTAGAGTTGGATATCTATAAAAGCATTTTTTAAAGATTTATTTTAAATATTTAGAAAAGATTAACGAATAAACCAATAACCAATAACTAATAACCAAATACCAATGAACAACAACTATTGCGTAATAATGGCAGGAGGCGTAGGAAGTCGCTTTTGGCCTCTTAGCAGAACACAAAAACCAAAGCAGTTTATAGACATTCTTGGAACAGGTCGCACACTTATCCAACAGACTTTTGACCGGTTTTTAGAAATTTGTCCTCCCGAAAATATCCTGATTGTAACAAGTGCCATATATAAAGGTGTAGTTATAGAGCAACTTCCCGAAATCCCAGAACACAACATACTTCTTGAGCCAGCACGCCGAAATACTGCCCCTTGCGTAGCTTATGCAAACTACAAAATTGCAATACAAAACCCCGAAGCAAATATTATCGTTTCACCAGCAGACCACCTTGTAACCAACACAATAGAGTTTACCAAAATCATAAAAAGCAGCCTTGATTTTACTCAAAAAAACGAAGTTTTGCTAACTCTTGGTATCAAACCGAGTCGTCCCGAAACAGGATATGGATATATTCAAATAGAAGATAAAAAAGACGAATTAACCCAAAATAATGAAATAAGTAAGGTGAAAACGTTTACCGAAAAACCTAATTTGGAAATGGCAAAAGTATTTCTTAATTCTGGTGAATTTTATTGGAATTCGGGAATTTTTATTTGGTCGTTGAAAACAATAAATAAATCATTCAACCAATTTTTACCAGATGTAAATAGTCTGTTTGCCAATGGAGTAGGATTCTATAATACAGATAAAGAACATGATTTTATTAATAAAACATATACCACTTGCAAAAATATTTCCTTAGATTATGGAATTATGGAACATGCTGATAACGTGTATGTTTACCCCGCCGATTTTGGCTGGTCGGATTTAGGAACTTGGGGGTCGCTTTACGAAAACTCCAACAAAGACAAAAACAAAAATGCCGTAAAAGGCAACGACGTAATGCTATACAATACAAAAAATAGCATTATAAACGTGTCGGACAACAAACTTGTTGTAATCCAAGGAATGGAAGATGTAGTAATTACCGAGTCGGATAACATTTTGCTAATTTCCACAAGAAAGGACGAACAACTTATAAAACAAATTGTTACCGATATAAAAACAGAAAAAGGAGAAGAGTATATTTAACCTTGTTAATTCATGGGCACTCCTAAAAACTCAAAAATCAAGGCCTTCAAAATTCGTAAAGTTTGAGTTTACTCCTGTAAATGAGTATTTTACTAATTTTGTATAACGCAG
>JAOZQN010000517.1 GCA_029932195.1 Bacteroidales bacterium
GGAAATTTAACTACCTTTGGCGGTAATTAATAAAATTACATTTCGGGCACACACACACACATTTTCTTGCATTTCATTACCTTTTTCTCTACGATAGTGCTGATTTTTAGCAAAGTGAGGTAAATTGACACTTTACTTTCAATTTACATTGTGCGAAAAAAGGCAACGAAAATCAAGACGTTATCGAAATGAAAACATTTCACATCATTGTAGAGCATTCGGGTTGCAAAACCTACAAGAAACCAAAATTATATGATATTACTTTCAACTTGATAACTTTTAACTAATTACTTAACAGCCTAAAATAATAATTTTCTAATCTTCTAATTGTTTAAATTAATGCCAGATACAACGACAGTATTAAAGAAACAAAAAACAGAAATAATTAATTTTTATGAAAACACAAGATATATAATTACAGAAAAAGATGTAGATGCTAAATTTGAGGAATTTATTGAAAATTGCCACAGATGTAGAACCAAAAAAGATGTAAAATTAATAACAAAAGCCTATAATTTTGCAAAAAATGCACATCGAGGCGAAACTCGTTTTTCGGGAGATGCTTTTATTAACCACCCACTCGAGGTTGCCAAAATTGTAGCAAACGACATTGGATTGTCTGCCACCTCAATATCTGCTGCTCTCCTTCACGATGTTATAACAAACACAGAATCAGACCTTCCTGATATAGAAATCAGTTTTGGTGAAGAAATTGCCTCTATTGTTAAAAATCTTACCAAAATAAAAGGAACTGCAAATTATTTTAATGTCAATAAATCAGAAGTTTATAGGCTTATTCTTGTTGGAATTTCCAAAGATATACGAATTATTCTTATAAAAATTGCAGACCGTTTGCATAACATGCTGAGTTTGTCTTCTTTAAAACCAGCCAAACAACTAAAAGTAGCAAACGAAACAATGTATGTCTATGCTCCCCTTGCCGAAAGAATAGGTTTGTTTACTGTTAAATCAAAACTTGAAGACTACGCATTCAAATATTTGCAACCCAACGATTATAACAAAATTGCAAAAAGAATAAAACATAACAAACAAAAGAACATTCATTACTTAAATAGATTTTCTTTACCAATAATTGCAAAGCTCTTTAATGGAGGTTATAAATTTAACATTATAAGTCGTCAGAAATCAGTTTATTCCATTTGGAATAAGATGGTAAATAAGAAAATAAGTATTGATAATGTTTATGATATTTTTGCCGTCCGAATTATTATTGAGCCAAAATCGGAAGAGACTGAAAAAGAAGAGTGTAAAGAAGTTTTTAATATTGTTTCTAATTTATATGAACTAAATCCGCAAAGAATTAGAAATTGGATTGATGAGCCAAAAGAAAATGGTTATCAGGCTTTACATCTGACAGTTAGGGGGCAAAGAAACCGTTGGATAGAAGTTCAAATTCGTTCAAAAGGAATGAACGAAATTGCAGAAATGGGTATTGCTTCGCATCTTGATTATAAGGGAGTTGCAGATAAAAAAGTTATCTTTGATAAAAAAATTAGCGAGCTTAAAGAAAAATTTGAACTTGGCACAGAAGCAAATTTCGATTATTTGTCAGATTTTAAACTTCTCTTTACTACCGAAATAGTTGTTTACACGCCCAAAGGAGACGAAATAATTTTGCCAGTAGGAGCTACAATTTTAGATTTTGCTTTTTCTATTCATACAAATTTGGGTATGCAATGTATTGGTGCAAAGGTAAATAACAAGCTTTTACCAATAGACCACAAAATTCAAACAGGTGATTATATAGAAATTTTAACATCAAAAAGTCAAGAGCCAAAAATGGAATGGCTTAATTTTGTGAAAATCCCAAAAGTAAAATCTAAATTACATGAACTCCTAAAAGTAAGAAAGATAGATGAGAAAGAGAAAGGTCAGCACATATTGGCAGAAACTCTAAAAAAATATGATTATACGCCAGTTCCAGAACTTTTTCATGTTCTTACTAAATTTTTTAAACTTAAAAATAAGCATGAATTATATTTTAAAATTGGTTCGGGAGAAATTCAAAAATCAAAATTAGATGATATAATTAAAAAGAAATCAAGATGGCAATTTAAAAATTTTATTAAGCCACAGCTTCCTCGTTTTTTCACCAAAGAACAAAAAGAAATTATTATTGATGACGATACAAACTACAAAGTAGCAAGCTGTTGTAATCCTTTACCTGGAGAAAGCACAATAGGATTTAAAGACAACAAAAATCAAATAACAGTTCATAAAACTATTTGCAAAATTGCGGAAGAAAAGAAGAAGGAAACGTCATCTTTTCCACTAACTTGGAAAACCTACAAGGCAAAATCATTTAAAACCAGACTAAAAATAGAAGTTGAGAGCCAATTTGGAGTATTGAATAAAATAACAAATATAATGTCCAATAATTTGGATATAAATATAAAAGCAATTCACTTCGACACAGAAGACAGGGAGCAGTTACTTACAGGTTGGATTGAATTTTATGTGTTAAACAAACAGCATCTCAACCTGTTAGTAGAAAAATTAAAAACAATAGAAACTCTAAAAACTGAAACTATTGATGAATGGTAATTGTTAAAGGGCACTCCTAAAAACTCAAAAATCAAGGCTTTCAAAATTCTTAAAGTTTGAGTTTACTCCTGTAAATGAGTATTTTAATAATTTTGTATAACGCAGAGTTATGGGTTTTTAGGAGTGCCCATACATAACCTTATTTTTTATTCTATGATTTGCACACACAATTTGAAAAATATAATAAGAACAAATGGAGTTTTTGAAGAAGAAATTTTGGACGAGTTTATTTCAATTTTCTCAGAAAAAACGATCCAAAAGAAAGAATATTTTATAGAAACAGGACAAACAATAAAAAAGGTAGCATTTATTTGTGAAGGAATATTTAGAAGTTATTATGTTGATGTCAAGGGAAAAGAGGTAAATCAGGCATTTCTATTGAAAAATGATTTTATGGTCTCCAAACTAAAAGCAGCTTCCAAAAGTTTGGTAAATATTCAGGCTATTAGCGAGGCAAAAATACTCGTTGCCGATACTCATAAAATGAATAGTTTGGTGAATAAATATCATTCAATAACAAAGATGTTTCTGAAAATTGTTTCGATGTATTTTGATAAAAATCAGGAAAGAGAAGTGAAATTGAGGATACAAAATGCCACAGAGAATTACGAGTATTTTTTGAAAGAATATCCAAATTTGATAAATAAAATTCCTCATTATTTTATCGCAAGTCATCTGCAAATAAGCTCAACTCACCTGAGTAGAATAAGAAAAATGGTCACAATTGGAGGTTCGCAAATCTTATAAAAAATTCCAAGAAAATGTTATTTTGAAAATGCTTTACATAGGTAAATCATTTTTGTTAATAAAAGCTGTAATTTTGCATTATAAAATCTATAAATGTAATATTATGAAACAATTAACAATTATTTTAATTATGGCTTTAACAACACAACTAGCTTATTCGCAGGGAATTACCAACGAACAGACAGCTATTCTTGTAGTAGAATTTCAAAAAACGTGGAGTGAGAAAACTTTTTTCCATAAACTTATAAAAAAAGAATATGAGCGGAAAAATGTTTATGAAAATTCTTTAAATTTACTTGCTTCGGCAAGAAAAAATGGAGTAAAAGTAATTCAAGCACCTTTGATTTTAGACAAATCGGATAAGGAAAAATACAAACGAACACCGTTTCCTGCTCGTCTATTTAAGCAATTTACAGTTGGAACTTACAAGGCAGAATATACCGATGGGATTTTCAAAAAAGGTGATATTGAAGTAACAGGCAGATGCGGGTTTGATGCTTGCGAAGGAAGCAATTTGTTAGAAATTCTTGCTGAGCAAAAAATTAAACAAATTTATATAGTTGGTTTTACCACAGAGCATTGTGCAGCAGAAACTTATGATATTTTAGAGGAAAATGGTTACAAATGTATCCTTGTTTCTGATTGCACGGCAACGAGGAGTAAGAAACTACAGAAAAAAGGCGAAAAAAATAGAAATGTTATGAAAAGTGGTGAAATTATTGATGAAATTTTGTAAATTTGCAATTAATTATATTGTGGGACATTTTTTTATGAATCTAACGAAATGTTATACTGAATAAGGCTGAAATTTTGAATATTCTGATTTTTAAATGAATACTTAATTTGGACAGTTAAATATTAAACCATAGCCATTTCTATATCCATCGTTTTTTGAGTAAGATAACCTTTTATCAGTTAATGAATCCATGTTGTGGTTCATTAAAAAAGAAAACGAAGAAAAAACAAAAAAGAAAAGAAAAACAACAAAATGAATAATAAATTTTGTAAATTTGCATTATTATTTAACTGAAGTTTCGGAGTTTATAACATCTTAAATATCAAGAAGTTAAAAAATTA
>JAOZQN010000518.1 GCA_029932195.1 Bacteroidales bacterium
CGATGTTTGAACTACTATGCTTGATATATTCATAAGTGAGTTAGTATAAGTGTTGAGTTTTTAATTAAACTCAAAGATATAATTATTTTTGAAAAATTAGAAATATATATAGGGCGTTTTTCACGAGTGCCAATTTCGGCGTTACTTTTTAAATTTTAAAATGCTCATTTACAAGGGTAAACTTCAATTCTAAAATTACAAAAAAGCCTTGAAATTGACACCCGTGAAAAACGCCATATATAGAGAAGTTTTGTTTTTATTATTTACAAAAAATAATAGTTAGAACATTTTATAAATTAGGTGATTATATATAATTAATGAAATAAAAACTCCAAATATAATATTTGCTATCCAATTCTTTTTTTCAAATAGAAGATAGTTAGAGATAGTGAATGTTGCAGGAATAGATAGTGCAAAAAAGAACATGTGTAGATTTATTTTGGAAAAAATAAAAAGGGCTAAAAAACTGATAAATAAAATTGTAAATATTTGGTAATAAGCTCTAAGCTCGGTCTTTTTTTTCATAATTGTTTGAATAGTAAAAGTAACAGATACTAATATTACTAATCCTATTCCTGTCCATAGTATTATTTCTTTTATTGTTTGTTTTTCAAATATATAGCTTGCCGTAAATTCATTTTTTATCAATTCAAAAAGGTTTAAATTTCCTGTGATTAAAAAGTAGATAAAAAATAGTAATAAATAAATAGTTATAAATCCTAAAATTGAAGCAAGTATTTCTTTAAAAATATTTTCGCCAGTAATAATAATAGTTATTATTATAAAAATTAGTAAATAAATATAATTAAAGAAAAACAGCGAAGAGAAGGCAATTAGAAGTGAGGAGTTAAAGATAATATTTGTAGCTTTTTCTTTGGAAACTGAATTGAATAGACTGTCTAATGCACTAATTAAGAATAGATTTGCAAATAATAGAGGGTGTATGTAGTTATGGTTAATTAATGCCCCATTTAAAAGAACAAATATAAAAGCAACAATAAAAGAAGACGTGCCAACAACAGAATATTTTAAATTAATTCTAGTTATCAGTAGTGTTTGTAAGAAAATTAATATAAAAGAGAGTGAATAGGTTATCCAGTTTAAGTTCAGTTTGACTAAATAGTTATTTATTAGTGAAAAAAGTAAGGCGTTTCCATCGTTGGAACTTAAAAAGGTGTTTTTGTAGGTGTTAAAAGAATTGCCCCACAGTAAAATAGCAATAAATAAAACTGCTATTAAAATTGTAGGGCTTTTCTTTTTTATAAATTGAACTATCAAGGTTAGTTAAAAGTTTATAAAGTTAAAGGTGAGTCCACTCCGATAAGCGTCTTTTATCCAAACTTTACGTTGGATAAAAATTTTAAAATACTCATTTACAGTAGTAAACTCCGGTTTTAAAATTTATATCCGCCTTGATTTTGGCAAAAATACATTTATCGGAGTGGACTCAAAGGTGTTTTTTTTGAGATATTAGTTTACTTATTTATGAGTAACCAGATGTCATCTTTTTTGTTGGAGCTAATAAAATTTTCATATCCTTCAATAGCCTTGTCTGCTGTGTCGTATCCACCAATTGCAACTCTAAAATAGTTTTTTTTGTTTTGCAACACTTCCGCTGCATAACCTTTATTTTTCATTTTTTCTAAGAGTTTGTTTGCATTTGCTTGATTTTTAAAACTACCTATAACGAGATAAAAGTTTTTATATTGACTACCTAAATCATCTGGAGTAACTACTTCAATATTAGAATCTTCTATTACTTCTTCATCGGTTTTGGTAGTGTCTTTGTTTACTACATTATTATTTGTTGTAGTGTCTATATTTGCAGTATTATTGTTATTATTGTTGTCCTCATGTATATCTTCATGTATATTGTTGCTCGTATTTGCAGAATCAGCTACAATAGTTTTATTAAATGTATTTTTAACAAATGCAAAGGTATTTGCGTAGCTCCATATTTGTTGATAAAATATTACTGCAAGAACAATTAGAATAATTATTGGTAATGCAATAAGCATTCTTTTTAGTGTTTTATTCGGTTTTTTTGTTTTTTTAACTACAACTTTCTCCTCTTTTGCTTTTTTATTTATGTTGGTCATTGTTTTTTCAGGAATTTTTATTTCGTTCATTCCTAAGTTACTAACAAAAATAGAGTTCTTCGGAATATTTTTAAGATTGTATTTATTCTTTCTATCCACATAAAGTGTTCCTATTTCTTCAAAAATAAGTTCATCTTTCATTTTTAGTTTGGCATCAGTTGCTTTTACAAAATCTACAATTTGTTTTTTTGCGTCAGCTTCTGATATTCCTTGTTTTTCTTGCAAATATTTTGTTAATATACCATTGTCTTTTTTGTTTTGAGAGTCAAAAACAACTTGACTTGTTGGAGGTTGCATTTTTCCAGACTCATCTATAACTGCTGAATTATGAATAACTTTAAATTCACCAATTCCTTCAATTACAACATTTTTACCTTCTAAAAGTAAATTTTTTATAATATCATTTATTTTCATAATTTTTATTTATTTTGTTGTGTATTGCAAATTGTGAGCTTATAATAGAGTTTATTTAAAACCCAAAACTTAGAACAGATATCAACATATTTTTAATTTTGTAAAATACAACTAACAAATGTAAACCATTTTATATTAATTTACAAAAAAAAATATATTTTTCATGAAATTAGAGTTTAGGTATATTGGTTCTATAGTTAAAGTTTTTATATAAATAAATATTGAAATTAGCTATTTATCAATTAATTGTATTCTTAAATATTCTTTTATTTACAGAAGAATAACTTTTTTATTTAATACTCTTCTTTTTTATTTAGTTCTTCCCAAATAAGGTCTTTTAATTCTGTAATCCCGTATGTTGTAATAGATGAGATAAATACGTGTGGAATGTTTTTTGGTAAATCTGTTTTTATTTCATCTATAAGTTCGTCGTCTAGCATGTCGGATTTTGATATTGCAAGTAATCTGCCTTTGTCTAAAAGTTCAGGGTTGTATTTTCTTAGCTCGTTGAGTAGAATTTCGTATTCCTTCGTTATATCATCACTATCGGCAGGAATCATAAATAAAAGATGAGAATTTCTTTCAATATGTCTTAAAAATCTTATACCAAGACCTTTACCATCTGCTGCTCCCTCAATAATTCCAGGAATATCTGCCATAACAAACGATCTGAAATCTCTGTATCTTACAATTCCAAGATTTGGTGTAAGGGTTGTAAAAGCATAATTTGCAATTTTTGGTTTAGCTGCCGAAACAACTGATAATAAGGTGGATTTTCCTGCGTTAGGAAATCCTACAAGACCAATATCTGCAAGAAGTTTTAGTTCTAAAATTCTTGCTCCTTCCAAGGCAGGTTCACCCGGTTGAGCAAAGCGTGGAGTCTGAAAGGTAGAGCTTTTAAAATTTGTATTTCCAAGTCCACCACGTCCTCCTTTTAACAATATTTTTTCTTCGTCGTGTTCTGTTATTTCAAAAATCGTTTCGCCTGTTTCAAAATCTTTGGCAACAGTTCCGAGTGGAACTTCTATTATTTCATCTTTGCCGTCAGCACCAAATTTGTTATTGCTTGCTCCAGGACTTCCACTTTTTGCAACAATATTTTTTCTATACTTAAGGTGTAGTAAAGTCCAGAGTTGCTTGTTTCCTTTTAGAATAATACTTCCCCCTTTTCCTCCATTTCCACCGTCGGGACCTCCTTTGGTAATGTTTTTGGCACGATATAAATGCACAGAACCAGCTCCACCTTTACCCGATCTGAAATATATTTTTACGTAATCTATAAAATTTGTTTTTGACATACCTATTTAGTAATGAACGATGAATAATGAACAATGAATAATTTGTTTACACCTAGTATATTATAAACATTTCATTGGAAAGGCTTTTTGTCTGATTATTTATTTTTTGACAGTTCCTTCGAAATAGTAAAAAAATGGCGTTTTTCACGAGTGTCAAGTTCAAGGCTTTTTTAAAATTTTAGAATTGAAGTTTACCTCTGTAAATGAGCATTTTAAAATTTAAAAAGTAACATAGAAATTGATACTTGTGAAAAACGCAAAAAAATATAACAGACCAAAATATTTTCTTTTTAATCTGCAAAGTTGTAAAAAAAGGTTGTAATATCAAATTTATTTTAAAAAACTATATTTTAAGTAGCAAAACAAATAAAAATAATATTTCTGCATTTTGTATAGTCCTGTATTTCAGTTACCTGCAAAAAATATTCATTGTTCATTATTAATTATTCATTACTTATTTCGTTCTTATAAATAAAATTAATTATATTTGCAGTTATAAGTAGTTAGTCATATATAATCGACACTTTTTTACGGTCTCTTTTTCTGTTATGCTTCGTTAAAAAATACTTCCATA
>JAOZQN010000053.1 GCA_029932195.1 Bacteroidales bacterium
ATAAAAAATAAAACATTGATTTACATCTTTTTATCAACTCCGAAACTTTAGTTAGCCTATTAGAAAATATTCATCAAGAAGAAATGAAAACCCAGCACGAAATATTAGATACCAAAATAGAAACTTGGATGGAGGATACAGAACAACGCGATGATATTACTTTATTGGGAATTAAATTATAGATGACTATTGGTTTTTTGCTGTTGGCTGTTAGCTATTTACTTCTAGTTTTTAGCAAAAAAGAGTAAATGTATTTGTTCTTTTAGCAAATAACTAACTGCCAAAAACTAGATAGCCAACAGCCAAGATCTAAAAAAAAAGAATATGAAAAATAAAATTACTTTTTTTATAATAATTGTGTTAAGTATAACTACGGCATTTTCTCAAAATAATTTGAAAAATTTGGGGTCGCCATTTATACAAAATTATACTGCTAAAGAATATAAAGCAGCAACACAAAATTGGTGTATTAGACAAACAGAAAATGGTATCTTGTATGTGGGAAACAACGATGGAGTATTGGAATACGATGGCGTTTCGTGGAGAAAAATCTTAGTATCAAACAATTCTGTTGTTCGTTCTATTGAAATTGATAGCTCTCAAAATATTTATATTGGGGCTTCAAATGAATTTGGGTTTTTAAAACCAAACAAAATAGGAAAACTGGAATATCATTCACTAAAGCCATTTTTAAGCCCATCTAAAGATATTTTAACAGATGTATGGCAAATTATTTGCACAAAAGAATACATTATTTATAGAGCTGGCGAAGGAATGATTCTTATTCCGTATTTTAATTTACAAGAAGATAGTTTACAGATAGATACGTCTAAAATAAAAATAATAAAACCTAAAAAAAGATTCCTACAAGCATTTTATCTTCACGAAATTTTATATGTAACAGATTTAAGTTTTGGATTACTAAATCTTTCTGGCGACTCTCTTATTCAGGCAAAAAATGGAGATTATTTTAAAAAGAGATACATCTTTTCTATGCTTCCATATAGTAAAGATACCTTAATAGCAGGTATTTATAGAAAAGGATTGTTTCTTTACAACTACAAAACAGGCGACGCAAAAAAACTTGAATCCGAAGCAAATCAGATATTTGCAGAAAATAGGCTATATAGTGGTGCTTTAAGTGGAAGCAATGCTTTTGCTTTTTCAACTCTTGGGGCAGGTGTTATTATTGTTGATAAAAAAGGAAACATTATTCAAAAAATTGACAAAAAAAATGGACTTAAAGACAATGTTGTTGGTTCTATTTACAATCAGGCAGGAATGGGCTTGTGGTTAGCTACAAACACTGCCATATCCAAGGTTGAAGTTGATATCGCCAATTATGTTTTGGAACGAGAGAAATGGAATAGTAAGCACTATTGAAAGCTGTATTCAGTTTAAAAATAAAACTTATATTTCAACTATTCAGGGGGTGTATGTTCTTGAGGATAATAATTTTAATTCTATTGAAAAAACAAAAAATACACAAGCATGGAAGTCAATAGAATATATTACTAATAATGGAGATACAACACTTTTAATGGGAACAAGTGAAGGGATTTACATGTTGGTAGATGGTGCTGTAACAAAAATATTAAACTCGTTTCAGACTCACGCATTATGCAAATCAAAATTTTACGACGATGTTATATTTTATGGTTATCAGAAAAGTATTGGAATTATTAGTTCAAGCAATTTAAAATATAAAGACGAAAAACTCATAAATAATTATAATAAAATAGATTTAAAAGATGTTTTTAGTTTTCAAGCAGATGATATTTGTGAAGATGGCGAAGGAAATGTTTGGGTATCAAGTGATTATTCAGGTATTTTTAAGATAAGAAGAACAAACAAAGACATAGGTAATCAACTTACTTTTCACAAAGATTCGTTTGATATAAAGATGTATAACGATACCACCGATGATATTTCTATTGAAGAAAGCCGATTTTGGTTAGACCAAGATAGAGTTATTATTTCAACCCAAAAAGGACTTAGAGTTTATGATAAAGAAAAAGATAAGTTTGTTCCTTTTGATAAATTTGGCGAAAAATATTGTAATGGTTCACGGTATGTAAGGTTTTTTTTAAGAGATAAAAATAATAATATATGGCTGGGAATACAAAAAGGACAAGTAGTTAATATTGAAGTTGTTAGATTTCAAAAAGATGGCAATTTTCAGATAGATTCTATTTCTTACAGGCGAATGCCAGACATGTCTATCACGAGTGCTTGTATAGACGAAGAAAATAATCAGATACTTGTTGGAGCTTCCGAAGGATTATTTAGGCTTGATATGAATAAAATTTATGACACCAAGAAGAAACCAAACGTTTTTATCCGAAAAGTAAGAATAAATGTAGATTCGATTATTTTTTGGGGACAAAAATCAGTTCAGACAGACATAAAAAGAAACATTAAATCAGAATATAATAATATAACTTTTGAATTTGCTTCACCATTTTTTTCAAATGAATCAAAAATGGAATACAGCTATTATCTTGAAGGATATGACGACGATTTTTCTAAATGGACTCTAAAAACTGAAAAAGAATACACTAATTTATGGGAGGGGGAATATTGTTTTAAAGTAAAATCAAGAAATATATTTATGCAAGAAAGTGAAATAACCGATTTTAAATTTACTATTCATCCTCCTTGGTTTAGAAGTATTTATGCCTATATTGGATATTTTATTATACTTGGTTTTATTATTTATTTAATAGTAAAAATATCATTATACAGAGTTACTAAAGCAAAAATAAAATTAGAACAAATAGTTAGAGAAAGAACTTCTGAAATAATGCAACAAAAAGAAGAAATTATTGCTCAATCGGAAGAGCTTGAATTGATTAATGTTGAGCTTGAAAAATTATCTATTGTAGCAAGTGAAACAAATAATGCAATTGCAATAACTGATAATAAGGGAAATATAGAATGGATTAATTCTGGGTTTACTCGTATGTATGGCTACGAATTAAACGAATTTATAGAAAAGTATGGAAGAAATCTCATAAAATTAAGCACAAATAAAGAAATAAAAAAGATTTTTGAACAATGTTTAAAAGAGAAAAAAACAGTTATTTATGAATCCAGAACAAAATCAAAAACTGGTGAAGGAATTTGGTCTCAAACAACTATAACTCCAATTTTGGATTTTAATGGAAATATATCACAACTAATTGCAATAGATTCCGATATTAGAAAATTAAAAAAAGTAGAACAAGAACTTTTACAAAAGAATGAAGAAATTTTAGCTCAAAACGAAGAAATTAATGCTCAAAGAGAAGAGCTTGAAGAACAAAACATTGCTATTTTAACAAAAAATGAACTTATTAATGGCAGTATTAGATATGCAAAAACTATCCAGACAGCAATACTTCCATTTAAGGAGCGGATAGATAAACATTTTGAAAACTTCATACTTTTTAGACCAAAGGACATTGTTTCTGGAGATTTTTATTGGTATGTTAAATCTAAAAACTACCATTTTATAGCCGCAGTAGATTGCACAGGGCACGGAGTTCCTGGAGCATTTATGAGCATGATTGGTAGCTCGTTGTTAAATCAAATTGTTCATAATGATAATGAATTTAATACCGCAAATATCCTTACAAAACTCAACGAACTTGTAATTTTCTCTCTTCGCCAAGAGCACACCGACAACAACGACGGAATGGACGTTTGCCTTTGCAGAATAGAAAGACAAGAATCTTCGGCAAAAATCCAATTCACAGGTGCAAAACGACCCTTATTGTATATTCAAAAAAATAATATAAAAATTGAACGCTTAAAAGGAAACCGAAAATCAATTGGTGGAACACAGAAGAAGAGAAATGTAATAGATTTTACTATTCAAGAAATAGAACTTGAAAATGATAGTACTATTTATCTATCGTCAGATGGATATATTGACCAAAATAATTCAAGCCGCAAGAAATTCGGAACATCAAAATTAATTTCTACTTTAGAGAGTCTTTCTCAAGAAGACCTAAAAAGACAGCACGAAATCCTCAATTCCAAAATAGAAACGTGGTTGGAAGGCACAGAACAACGTGATGATATAACTTTATTAGGTGTAAAATTATAAATTTTCTAAATATTTAATAATTTCTTGTCTGTTAATTTCAATTTTAGCAGGCAAGCTTATTATTTTACCCGTATCATTCTCAATTACAATATATTTAGATTTGTTGTCTAATTCCGTTTCTTTTAGTATTGTGTAACTTGCCGTTACAGGATATTCATTGATAGCCAATTCTTCTATTTGTTCTTCGCTCAAATTTGTGAGATAAGAGAAATCTTCTTGCTCTACAGTCTTATTTATGAAAATTATTTTATAATCTGCATTCCAGCTTTCTGTATATAAAAATATTGCAGTAAATTTACCTTTGTTCTTAAACTGAGGAAGTAAAATAACTCTATTTTCATGATAAATAGGGTTGTTTGCTGGTTGTATTTCTTTTGGAGAATAAATATTTGACAAGTCGTATAAAAAGCACCCACTATCAACGCAATAACCAATAACACATCTCCCATCTAAAATTACAGAAACATTAGACAACATGCTTGACTGTGAATCACTTCCCATTCCATAAAAATTAGGAGAATAAGCCTTAGAAAGTTTATTATTATACAAATTTAGAATCCAAAAACTATATCTTGCTGTTAATAAAATATATTTTTTATCCAAATCTACATATTCTCCAAACGATAAAAATTCCATATCATGGATATTTGCGTTTATATGCACAGTATCAGCAGTTTCATTACTTTTTGATATCAACAAACAAATTTCAAAATCATTGTTTTTATTTTCGTATTCAATAAGTTCGTAAACCGTTTGTTTAAATGTAAATTTCTGACGACCATTACTATAATCCTGAGAATAAACAAGATTACCAAAAAATAATATAAAAGATAAAAAAAGTATTTTTTTCATAACACAAAGAATTAGAAGTTTTAAAAATATATAAGTATAGCTTTGGAAATTTTCTTATGAGGAAAATAAAATTTTATAAGAGAGTTGGTATAAAACATTACAAATATAGCAAAAAACAAGCACAAACAAATAGTTTACAGAAGTTTTTATTTAATTTTGTAAAAAAAACAGAAACTATTTTGTAATTATAAATAAATATTTTACTTTTGCCAAGTTTTAAAAATAGTATAAGTTGAGTTATTTATGAAAGTAAATATTTAATTTTATTACTTTTAAACAATTTTATTAATCCTTAATTAATTAAAAGTTATGCCTGTAAGAATAAGGTTACAAAGAAGAGGAAGGAAACGCCACGCAATCTACTCAATCGTAGTTGCAGATGGCAGAGCGCCACGAGATGGCAAGTATATTGAAAAAATAGGTCAGTATAACCCAAACCAAAACCCAGCAGCTATCATACTTGATTTTGATAGAACTATCTATTGGCTTGGAGTTGGTGCACAACCAAGTGATACTTGTAATAATATCCTTCAAAGAGAAGGAGTGCTTTACAAAAGACATTTGCTACGTGGACTTAAAAAAGGTGCTTTAACTGCCGAACAAGTAGAAACACAATTTTCTGCATGGAAAGCACAAAAAGATGCAAAAGTATCTGCAAGTGTAAATAAATTAAGAGATGCAGATAAAAAACTTGCAGAATCTAAATTTGAAGCAGAGAAAAAAGTTAACGAAACAAGACTTGAAACTTTTGCCAAAGAAAGAGCAAAATTGTTAAAAGGCGAAGAGGAAGCTAAAAAAGAAGCTGAAAAAGTAGTAGAAGTTGAAGCTGAAAAAGTAGTAGAAGAGAAAAAAGAAGAAAATGCAGAATAAAAATAAAAATTTGACCTTTGAGAGTTTAAGAGACCTCAAAGCGTCAAGTTTTGTAGAAATAGGTTCTGTTATCAAGCCACATGGTTACATGGGGCAAATGGTAGCGGAACTTTTTAGTATAAACAATATTGAAGACAGAGAATTTATTTTTTTGAAAATAGAAGGTTACCTTGTCCCCTTTTCTGTTGATTTTGTCAATAGTATAGGAAGAGTTGATACTTTTATTATTAAGCTTAAAGAGATAAATTCAGATACGGAAGTGAAAAAAGTAGTAAAATCTGAAATCTTTTTGGAAAAAAAAGAATCTGAAGAAATAACCATTAATACCAACGAAATAGAAGAAATTATAAGTTTTAATGTTATAGACGAGGAGCATGGAAAACTGGGTTTTATCTCGGAATTTGTTGATATAAAAAGGAATCCTGTTTTGTCAATAACAACCACAGCCAATAAAGAATTATTACTCCCAATTAACGGTATTAAAATACTGGAAATAAATGAAGTAAAAAAAGAAATTTTGATTTCTACACCAGATGGATTAATTGAAATGATGAGTAATTACGAATAATTTTTTTATAATTTTTATTTCACTTTTGGGCGTGTTTTTTACGAGTGTCAAGTTCAAGGGCTCACATTGAAAAGTTGAGGGGGGTAATGTAAAATATTTAGTTTTTTTTTCTTTATTACTTAAAGTATTATCCTTACGTTTGTAAGTAAATCTATAATTAAAAAAAAACAAAGTCATTTTAATTTGGAATTGTCAAAAAAAACGAGTAACTTTACAACTCGCACGGCTCATAATGATTTGTGCGATATGTGCAATTAGTTAAAACATAATAACTTTGGGGAGTAATTAAATGAAAAATTTATGATACATAAAATTACATTAGAAAATTTTTTTAGTTTTAACAAAAAAACTACAATTGAACTTAACCCTAATATCAACATTTTAGTAGGAATAAACGGAAGTGGAAAATCCAATTTTATCAAGGCTATTAAATTACTCTATGACAGCGTAATTGGAGGAGGATTTGAAAAAACTTTTTTAAAAGATTGGAGTGGTTTTGATTTAGTTGCTAATTTTAACAAATCACAAGCTGATTTTATTAAAATCATATATGAATTTGATGGAAGAGCTATTGCACAAGCTGCAAATAACAAAGGATACAAGTTTCATAATAACCTTGTTTATGAAATAACAGTTCATCGTTCAGGACAAACTTCTTACTATTTAGAAGAAAAAATATATTCCAAAAGCAGTAATAAGGGACGAAAACCATTTATTTACATGGATATGAAGAATGCTTATGGTGTTATTTCTGCAAGAATTGACGAGGGTGTTTCTTTTCAACAATATCCAAAAGAGGATAATAATTTTTCTTTTAGCACACAAGAACTTGTTTTGCGACAAATATCTGACCCAGACAGATATTACCCTCTATATACATTGAAAAGAGCGATTGAAGGATTAGTTGTATATGACTACTTCGACACAACGTTAAAAAGCAAAATTAGGCAACCAAATATTTTCGGAACAGAGGATAAGCTACTTCCAAACGGCGAAAATTTAGCACAAATTTTAAACCGACTAAAAAATAGAAACACCTTATATTACGAAAAAATTCAAAAGTTAATAAAAAAAATAAATCCACACTTTATTGATACTAGTTTTGACTTATTAGGTTCGCTATTATACCTTGTTTTGCGTGAGGAAAAATTATCAAGAGCTGTTGGTGCTCAACATATTTCAGATGGTTCACTGCGATACCTTCTTTTGTTGACAATTTTTTTAAACCCTGAAAATGGAAATTTATTATGTATTGATGAGCCTGAAATAGGACTACATCCAGATATGACCAATACAATTGCACAAGCAATTAAAGACACAACACTAAATGGAGCTCAAATAATTATTGCGACACATTCTCCTCTTTTACTCAATTCTTTTGAATTAAATGAAATATTAATATTTGAGAAGGATAACGATAATAGTAGTATTGTATCTCGAAAATCAGAAGAAGATTTTGAAGATTGGGACGAAGACTTTTTAGTTGGTCAAATGTGGCTTAGAGGTGAATTAGGAGGAAAGAGATGGTAAATATTACAATTTTTATAGAAGGCGGTATTCTGCCAAATGATAAAGTTAGTGTGCAAACTATTGATAATAGCGAAAAACTTAGAGAAGGTTTTTATAACATTTTGTCTCAATCAATTTCTCCAAATAAGTTTAATATCAGCATTAAGCAGGGAAGTGGCAATAAACAAACTATTAAATTTTTCAAATCCAGAATAAAAAAACAAGAAAACTCTATTTTGTTAATTGATTTAGATGACAATAAAAGTAAAGTAAATCAAAAATTAGATGATTTTGAATTAAATAGTTGTCAAGAAAATGTTTTTTTTATGGTTCAGGAGATGGAGGCATGGATAATCTCTCAAATAGATAAAGTTGATTTGCATTACAAAAACAAGTTTCACAGAAAAAGAATAAATACAAAATTATCCGATGATAAAAGTATATCCTTAAAACATCCCGAAGAAATTGTAAAACCAAGTAAAGTATTGAAAGTTATTTTAGGTCGGTATTATAGCTATATAACGAATAAGAAAAGAAACAAAAAATATAGTAAATTAAAAGATGGAGCAGATTTATTGTCAATTTTAGATGCTAACGAATTACGAAAATTATTCTCAGATTTCGATGATTTAATTATCAGAATAGAAGAGTTTTAAGCACATTCACAATATGAAAAAAAAACATATCAGCATCATTGTAGAGCATACGGGTTGTAAAATTTAGAGTAATTTCTAACTTTTTGATATGGTGCGTAATTACTCCCCCTCAATTTTTCGATGTGAGCCAGTCCAAGGCTTTTTTGAAATTTTAGAATTGAAGTTTACTTCTGTAAATGAGCATTTTAAAATTTCAAAAGTAACGAAGAAATTGGCACTCGTGAAAAACGCTAACTTTTGGAACTATTATTGTAAGTTATTGGTGTTGTCATATTTTTGTATATTATTTAAAGAGAGTTCCCTAAAAAAGTAAAAAGTTGCAAGTATAAAGTTAAAAGTTCATTCCACTTCTTGAAATTTTTCAAGTATTATTACAATACTTAAATTGTTGTATAATAAGTTAATATGATTATATGAAATTGGTTTTTTATTTAAAAAATGGAACAAATTTTTAACTTTTAACTCCTTAGTATCTTAATCCTGAAATCGTTGTTTTTTTTGGCATAATATTATTCCTAAATTCAAAACTTCAAAACTTTTCCAGCTTGTCTGGGTTAGGAGTTCCCTAAAGAACAAAAAACGACAACTCGAAAGTCATACTAACTTAGAATGAAATTAGAAAAAAAACATATTTTATTATTATCGCTATTTTTTGTTCTCATTTTTGCCTCTTGTAAAAAAGTGGACAAACCGAGAGTAGAGAATGGACGAATAGACTTATCTACTTGGAATTTTGAAAATACTGGAATACTAAAATTAGATGGAACTTGGGAATTTTATCATAATCAATTGCTTGCCCCTAATGACTTTAACAATAACTCTAACGAATTTACCTACCAAAAAGTTCCTTCAAATTGGGAAAAATATAAAATAAATGGCGAAAAAATTAGTGGAGCAGGAGTTGGAACATACAGATTACAACTTATTCCAAATCATAAAGACTCTCTTTACATCATAAGGTTAAAGAGAGTAGATGTTTCCTATAAACTATTTGCGAACAATAAACTAATTGCAGAATCTGGGCAAGTTACAGATAATAAAAAAGATAATACTCCTGAATGGCTTGTTCAAACAACAGAGTTAGAACTGACCGACACCATAGAATTAATATTGCAAGTAGCTAATTTTAGACACAAAAAAGGAGGAATAGCAGGAAGTATAGAAATTTCAACTTCTGACGAGATGAGTGTGTATGAAAGAATACTTTTTGCTTACGATTTCTTTTTGCTTGGCTTGCTTATTATTATGGCTATTTATCATATTGGCTTATTTTATCTCCGAAGAACAGATTTATCCACCCTATATTTTGCTTTTACATTAATATTTGTTGCAATGCACTTGACCGTTGGAGGGCAGATGCTTATAAAATTTTTCTTTCCTTCTATAAGTTGGGAGTTGGTGATGAAAATTAATTTTCTAGGAAATTATTTGAGACTAATCTTTTTCACCCTATTTATCTGGTCTTTATTTAAAAAGGAAATATCAGAATGGTATGTTCGTATATTGCTGATATTTAGTGTTCTAATGTCTTTGCTAATTGTTTTTACATCAGCGTCAGTTTTTACACACCTTTTTATTGTCTTTGTTTTGGCACTTGCGATAACATTTCCTTACCTAATTTATGGAATGATTAAAGCCATTTTGAGAAAAAAAGAAGGAGCAATACTCTCATTATTAGGAACAATAATAATATTACTTGCAGTAATAAATGACCTTTTATATACAAATTTAGTAATAAATACAGGTTATATAGTCCCTTTTGGTTTATTTTTGTTTATTTTCTTTCAATCTTTTATGATTTCTGTTCGTTTTTCAAAAGCATTTAACAGAGCAGAAAATTTATCTGTAGAATTAAAATCATTAAATCAGAACTTAGAAAATAGAGTAAACAAACGCACAGTAGAAATAGAGCAACAAAAAGAAGAGTTGAGGTCTCAGGCAAGTAATTAGCTTGACATGAATGAGAGTCTTGGAGCTGCCAACGAATTATTGAAACACAATAAAGACGAACTTACTGCAAAAAACAAAAAAATTGATAAGCAAAATGTGAATATAAAAAGTAGTATAAAATATGCTAAACGACTACAAGAAGCAGTGTTTGCTTCCGAAAGTGTCTTTAAAAATTCTTTTCAAGACTATTTTATTTTATTCAAACCGAGAGATATTGTAAGTGGTGATTTTTATTTATTAGAAAAAGTTGGAAAATATAAAGTTGTTGTTGCTGCCGATTGCACTGGACACGGCGTTCCTGGAGCTTTTATGAGTATGCTTTCAATAACTCTTATCCAAGAAATTATAAGATACAAAAATTTAGAAAACACAGGCGAATTTTTAAATGAACTAAGACAGAAAGTAATATTAGCTCTAAAACAAGATGTGGGGAAGACTTATATTGGAGATGGATTAGATATTTCAATATTAGTTATTGATACAGAGGAAAATAACTTGTTTTTTTCAGGAGCTTATAATTCATTTTTTATTATTAGAAATAATTTAAAAGACAAGCAATTAGAAGAAATAAAAGGAGACAGAATGCCTATTGGAACTTATATTAGAGAATTAAAAACATTTACTACGAAAAAGATAAAAGCAGAAAAAAACGATAACTTATATCTTTTTACAGACGGATTTAAAGACCAATTTGGAGGTGAAAATAATATGAAATTTTTGAATAAAAACTTCAAAGAAATGATTTTTGATAACCATCATAAAAAAATGAGTGAGCAAAATAAAATTTATACACAAATAATTGAAAATTGGATAGATACAGGAACTAAAGAATTTAATCAAATAGATGATATTCTACTTATAGGAATAAAAATTTAAAATAAAAAGAATGTTGTTTTTCTTTATTTTACAGTATTTGCAGACCATTTTTTGCAAATAAAAACTTAAAAAGTGTAAAATAAATATAATATAAAATAAAATAAAATAAAAAAAGTTATTATTTTAGAAAAAAAAGTTATATCTTTGGTCTAAATTATGTAATCTAATTTTTAATATCTTATCCAGAATAAGTATTTGTAAGGACTAAAGTATTTTTTTAATATTTCTTCAATCAAAAGCTAATAAACAACAACACTAACTTTTAAATATATAAAACACTATGGCAAATAAAACAATTTTAGTTCCAACAGATTTTTCGGAAGTATGTAATAATGCAGTAAACCATGGTCTTGGTCTTGCCAAACATTTTGGTTACAGCGTAGTTATGCTTCATGTAATTAACAAGGAAACAAAAAGCTACATAAAAAAAGAAGGTATAGATATGGAGGGTCTCGAAAAAAGATTACAAGACTTAGCCGCAGAAAAATCAGAATTTTATGGAGTAGAAACAAGTTATATTCTAAAAGAAGGAAATATTTTTGACGTAATAAGCGAAACTGCAGAGTTTCAAAATGCAGTTCTTGTAATTCTTGGAACACATGGAAAGGTTGGTTTCCAGAGACTTACTGGAAGTTATGCACTTAAAGTTATTTCAAACACAGATGCAGCAACAATTGTGGTTCAGAAAAAAGAACTAAATGCTAAATATAAAAATATAATTTTCCCAGTTACAGTAAGTTCGCAAGACCGACAGAAGGTAGGACTTGCAATAAGCATAGCACGAACTTTTGATGCAACTATTCATATTATTCCAAAATTTGAATCCGAAAAAATATCAAGAACAAGAATAATGAATGTTGTTAAGCAAATAAAAGATACATTTGCGAAATACAATATTAAACACATAGACAAAGTAACAGAGCCAGGTGGAGGAAACTTTGCAAAACAAGTAATTGATTATACCGTAGTTAATGATGGAGATTTAATTATGATAATGACAGGTGGGGACAACGCAAGCTTGCCAATGTTTGACTCTTGGGACGAGCAATTAGTATTCAATTCTTCTCAAATTCCTGTAATTTGCTTGAACACAGCAAGACTAAGTATCAGTAGAGCAGGTTTATAGAATGAAAAAATAATAATGAAGAATGAAAAATTGGCTTACACAAAGTTTGCCAATTTTTCATTCTTTTTTAATTAAAATTCACTAACTAATTTTCCGCATTTTGTATATAATTCGTTTGCAGGAAAAAAGAAATTGATTTCATTTTTTGCATTCTCATCACTATCCGAACCATGCACTGCATTGCTCTGAATATCAGTTGCATAATTTTTTCTAATAGTTCCTTCAGCCGCATCAGCAGGATTTGTTGCTCCCATTAATTTTCTGTAATCTAAAACAGCATTTTCTTTCTCCAAAACTGCCGCAATAATAGGACCAGAAGTCATAAATTCTACTAATTCGCCATAAAATGGACGCTCTTTATGAACAGCATAAAATGCTTTTGCTTGTTCGTTGCTCAAAACGAGCATTTTCATTGCTGTTATTCTAAAACCACTTTCGTTAATCATTGCCAAAATATTTCCAATATTTTGATTCTTAACTGCTTGTGGCTTAATCATTGTAAGTGTGTAACTCTTCATGTTTTTTACTTATTAAATTAACTATTTATTTATATACTTATATTTTTGGCAAAGATAAAAATAATATTCAATTTGTAAAATTATTTTTATATTTGCAGAAATTTCTTGAATTGTTGAATTTAAAAATAAATTCAACAACTCAACAACTCAACAATAAAACAATAAAACAATATAAAAATGTATATAATTGACAAAGAAAAAGTTGCGAAAGCAAAAAAGATAATAAATAGTTCTAAAAAAATATTGATAACAGGACATACACATCCAGACGGAGATGCCGTTGGAGGTAGTTTGGCAACTTATCATTTTTTTAAAAAATTAGGCTTCGATGTTACAATTGTTATGCCCGATGAAATTCCAAGTTCAGTTGCCTGGTTACCAGAGGCTAATGCAATATTGTTTAATGAAGAAAATGAGGATAGAGTGGGGGAGTTGGTCTCTGAAGCAGATGTAATTTTTTGCATAGATTTTAACGAACCAAAAAGGTTAAAATCTTTAAAAGAAGTAGTTTTGCAATCCAAGGCAACAAAAATAATGATAGACCACCACCCACAGCCAAGCGATTTTGTAGATATTACATTTTCAGATACAAAAATTAGTTCGGCTTCGGAATATGTATATTATTTTTTAAAAGAATTTGACAATAATATTATTGACAAAACAATTGCGGAATGTCTTTTTCTTGGAATTGTAACAGATACAGGTAGTTTTATTTACAGTTCGGCAACTCCGCCAACTTTTAAGGCTGCCTCGGAATTATTAAGTTACGGGATTGACAAGCAAAAAATATTGAGTAATACTTTAGATAGTTACTCTGAGAATAGAATGCGATTGATGGGTTATATTCTTGAAAACAAAATGGTTGTGATGCAAGAGCAAAAAACAGCATATATCAGTATAACAAAAGAGGAGTTTGAGCGTTTTGGTTATGAGAATGGAGACCATGAAGGTTTTGTTAATATACCACTATCAATTAAGGGAATAGAAATTTCTGCATTATTTATGGAAATGGACGAATCTATTCGTGTATCATTTAGGGCTGCTGGCAATTTTGATGTTAATTTATTGGCTCGTAACCACTTTAATGGAGGTGGGCATCAAAAAGCCGCAGGTGGAAAGACTTATAAAAATCTATCAGAAACAATAGCACGATTTGAACGAATAATCAAATCTAGTCATAAGTATCAAGTTATTAAGTTATCAAGTTAAAAGTTGTCAAGTTATCAAGTTGAGAGTTATCAAGTTATCAAGTTGAAAGTTCTTAAGTTGAAAGTTGTCAAGTTGAAAGTTTGTTCTATAATTAAATGAGATAATATAACGTTGAATTTGTATAAAATAGAACGAACTTTTAACTTGATAACTTTAAGTTTTTAACTCCTTATATCTGACAGCAAAATTATTCATTGTTCATTATTCATTATTAATTATTTATTTACCATGAAAAAAAACATTAAATTAACAGTAATTTTAACAATTCTTAGTCTTAGCGTATTCGGACAAGGCATTGATTTTAGTAATCTTACGTGGGACGAGAATTTGCAGAAGGCTAAAAAAGAGAACAAACTAATAATGCTTGATGCTATGGCAAGTTGGTGCGGACCTTGTAAAACTATGTCAAAAAAAACGTTTACAAATGAAGAAGTAGGCACGTTTTTTAACGAAAATTTTATTTGCATAAAAATGGATATGGAAAAAAATGAAGCAGGACCAAAATTAAGTAGCAAATATGGTCTAAGAGCCTATCCCACAATTTATTTTATTGATGGAGATGGAAATAAAATTCACCAAAGCGTTGGTTATTTAACTCCAAATCCATTTATTAAAGAAGGAAAAACAGCACTTGAAAAATATCAACCACAAGTATCAGAAGAAGAAAATTTTATATTTTGTGAAGAGTGTGAAAAAAAGATTGATGCTTCTGCAAATTTCTGTAACCATTGTGGAACAGAAGTATATCGTGGAAGTGATTTAGAAACTGAAATAGATTTTCATTCTGGGATTTTTTCTGACACACGTAATGGAAAAGAATATAAAACCGTAACAATTGGAAATTATACGTGGATGGCAGAAAACTTAAATTACAAAACAAAAAAAGGTTCGGTTTGTTATGAAAAAAAGTCTAAAAATTGTGAACAATACGGACGATTATATACCTATGAAGTAGCGTTAGAAGCCTGCCCCAATGGCTGGCATCTTGCAACAGTAGATGAATGGAACGATTTAGTAGAATTTTCAGGAGGTGTAGAAAGCTTGACAGATATTGATGGTTTTGCTGCTCTTCCAGCCGGTTTACTTGCTGGTGGAGACATGAAATCGGAAAATGATGATTATTTTGTAAATATTAATAGTATTTCTGCTTTTTGGGCAGATCATCAAGATAAAAAGGACAAGTATGGAGCATATTATTATATGTGGAAAGATGGTTCTGACATAAATTATGATAAAGCTGGTTTCTTGTCAGAAAAAAACTCTGTTCGTTGTGTTAAAGACACAGAGTAAGATTTCCTAAAGTCTTGATTTTCAGTAAAACTCGACAGCGTCTGCAAGACCTGTCGGCGTTTTAAATAATTAAAATCCGAAAACGTTAGAATCAAAATTTACCAATAAAAAAAGGCTCATCACGATTACTTACGCACCAAATATATTTTTAATATTTTTCAATAAAGTGATTTTTCAAACTTGTCTGACAGCCTTTTTAATTTATGCAACAAAGTTGCATAAATTAAAAAGACTGTCAGACAGATTATTTACTGTTGTAAAACATAGAATTAAATTTGGTGCGTAAATAATTGTGATGAGCCTAAAAAAAAAAATAAAAATGAAAAAATATTTCCCAGTTTTAATAATCTTATTTTCAGTTATTTTATTTAGCTCATGTAAAGAAAAAAAAAAGGTGAGAAAAGATTTAGATAGCTATAATGAAACTTTAATTAGGATAAATAAATATCTTGTAAAAGAAGATGCCGAACGGATAAAAAGTTATATTGCACGAAAAAAATGGGATATGCAGCAAACCGAGACTGGATTGTGGTATGAAATTTATGAAAAAGGCGATGAAACGGGAGAATTAGCAGTAGAAGGAAATATTGTTACTATTAATTTTAGAATAGAATTATTAGATGGAACTTTATGTTATACCTCAGATTCTATTGGAGCAAAGAAATTTAAAATAGCTTTTTCCGATGTAGAAAGTGGCTTAAACGAGGGCATGAAAATGTTGAGAACTGGCGATAAAGCTCGCCTAATTATGCCTCCATACATTGCTCACGGTTTGCTTGGCGACGAATATAAAATTCCCGCAAGGTCTATAATTTTTTATGATATAGAGGTTTTAGATATTCAAAAATAATTAGAGTGTGTAACATATTGGGGGAGTTTGGTTCCAGGTTGCAGGTTACAGGTTTCGCAATGCGATTATAAATTATGATTTATTATAATTATGATTTGATTTTTTCATAAAAAACAACCATTTTTCTTTCGCTTTGCGAAACTTGCAACCTGCAACTTGTAACACTCCCCCAATATGTTACACACTCTTATTATTTTTACTAATCTTCTTCATATTTTATTGCAATAATATTAAATTCTACATGAATTAATTTAGAAAATTGTAGAGCAAAATTGAATGCGTCTTCATCATCAGCATTATAATACCACTTAATTACTACGGCACTTTTATTTGCTATTTCTTCAATAATATTCATCATTTTTACAATTTCCTTTGTGGTGGAAGTGTTGTAATAAATAAACCTGATTTCAAAAACAGTAAATGTTTTAGGATTTTTAGAATATCTAATAAGCCATTCGTGAACCGGTTTGAAAAATTCGTATGCATTGTTTGGATACGACCTACCTTTTATCAAAAAAGCTGGTTCTTCTTCTGCAAGAATAACTTTTGGAGTGTCTTCTGTTGGTTCAATTAATAATTTTTTTTGTTTCGGCGGACGTTTAGTTATAGTTACTTGGATTGAGTAAAAATAGAATTCATCGTCAACTGGGTAAAAATCACATACAAATGGATTCTTACTTTTTATTCTCATATTTATAATTCCAAGCCCAATTGTTCGTTGTCTTCCCTCTTTATAATCTAACAAGGATTGAAAATGCAACTTGCTTAACTCGCTCTGTGTTAGGTTGTTTACTGATTTTATGTGGTTTTCTAACGCATCAACATTCTCTTTTTTTATGTAATTTCCTGCGGTTATTGTAAAACCATCTTTTCTTTCTGAAATAAAGAAAATTCCATAATGTCCTTCTTGTATACTACCTTTGTGGTCATCAGCGTGTTGAACAATATTTTGTAGCAATTCCACCATTATATTAAAAACTTTGTTTTTAATAGCAGCTTTACCTTTTATGTGTCCTTCAATTATTGATAATAAGTTAATTAGCTTTTCCTGATTAAAAATTCCAGAAAAATTAAGTAGAATTTTATTTGCTTCTAATTTGTGATGTAAATTTGCTGTGTTTTCTATAGATATTTCATATTTCTCGTTGTCATATTCGTTTTTTACAACATTAATGCGTGTTTGAAGATAGAAAAAAGAGAATATATCATTTAATTTTTCAAAACCATAATTTAATTTATTTCCTGATTTTCTTGCTATTTCAATTAAACCTAAGCCTGCTCCTCCTTTTTCGGAGAAGGTGCGGGAACTCAAAATTTTTCTATAATATTCTTTTAATTCTTTTTTATCTAAGCTATTAATTTTTTCTAATAAATCCTCTAAATGCTCAATATGTTTTGTTTTAATAAGATTTCCAGTAGTAATTACATAGTCGTAATTTTTTCGTTGAATAATTAGTAAGCCAGGAATATTATGAGAATTTTCTGCTTCTTCCTGATGGCGAGTAATATTTTGCAATCCTTCCACGAGAATAAAATAAACTCTTTTTCTTGTTTTTATTCCGCTTTTAGAATCATCTAAATTAGTTTCTGCCAACGACAAAATACTATCTGTAATACCTGTATTAAATTCACCACGATAAATATATTCTATATTGTCTTGTTGCATTTTTTCGAATAGTGCTAAAGCAAGACGATTATCTGTTTTTGTGGAATTGTTCATTTAATAAGTGTTTAATTTTTAGTTTTTAATTTGCTTTCGCATGAAGAAATAGAAGTTCTTAGAAATTACACTGTATTTTGTAACTGAAGTTTCGGAGCATCTTTAGTCTTTATTTTACAAGTTTTTATTTTACAT
>JAOZQN010000519.1 GCA_029932195.1 Bacteroidales bacterium
GTTACAGGTTTCAGGTTTCATGTTACAGGTTTCAGGTTTCATGTTACAGGTTTCAAGTTTCAAGTTTCATGTTTCATGTTTCAGGTTTCGCAAAGCGAAGTAACAAAAGTTCCATTTTATACAAAAATAAAGATACACATGTAATTTATTGTCGCTTTGCGGAACTTGCAACCTGAAATTATTTTGTAAAAAAAGATAAATATATTTTAAAATAATAATATTTTTAATGTTTTTTTGAAAAAAAATAAAAAAACATTTTGTAAAACACAATTAAGGTATTATCTTTGCAGACTTTTTCACTTTTTGAGAGAAAAAAATCGTATTATTAAAATTTTGATTTATTCTTTAAGTCATTATATTTAAGTAATATAGCAAATTTTAACAATTTATAATTCAACAATAAAAATAAAACTTCTACATGAGGCAATTAAAAATTACTAAATCAATCACCAACAGAGAAAGTGCGTCACTTGACAAATATTTACAAGAAATTGGACGATACGATTTAATATCGGTGGACGAAGAAGTAGAATTAGCTCGCCGAATACGAAAAGGCGACCAAGATGCAATAGAAAAACTTACCAGAGCAAATTTACGCTTTGTTGTTTCTGTTGCCAAACAATATCAAAATCAAGGACTTAGTCTTCCAGACCTTATCAACGAGGGAAATCTTGGACTAATAAAAGCTGCGGAGAAATTTGATGAAACAAGAGGTTTTAAATTTATTTCTTACGCCGTTTGGTGGATTCGTCAGTCTATTATGCAGGCAATAAATGAACAATCACGAATTGTTCGGTTGCCACTAAATCAGGTTAGTTCGCTTACTAAATATAAAAAGGCAATTGCAAAATTTGAACAACAACATCATCGTAAACCTACGGAAGAGGAACTTTCTGAAATATTAGAAGTCTCGCCAGACAAAATAAAAAAAACAGTTAAAGTTTCGGGACGACATATTTCTGTTGATGCACCTTTTGTAGAAGGAGAAGACAATAGTTTACTGGACGTATTATCAAATGATGATTCTCCTGTTGCTGATGGATTATTGATTCACGAATCGCTTAGAAAAGAAATTACAAGAGCATTATCCACGCTAACTGACAGAGAAAAAGATATAATCATGTCGTCTTTTGGAATTGGAATAGAACAACTTTCGTTGGAGGAAATTGGTGCTAAATATAATCTTACAAGAGAGCGAGTTAGACAAATTAGAGAAAAAGCAATCAAACGATTGAGAAACACATCAAGAAGCAATTTACTGAAAACTTATTTGGGTTAAAATATTGAGTTGAGGAACGCAAATTAAATAACATATAACAGTTATGCTCGTTCATTTGTCCTTTAACTTTCTTAAAAAATACGGCACTGCAGGATTTAGAGTGAGGAAAAAACTGAAAATATCAACTTAATAAAATTGTATATAGCTGTATTAAAGATTGTTACAAGTGTAAATTCAAGTAATTTTCATCGTTTTTTCATTAATTCGTATAGATTTAATAATGAGTTGTTTATAAAAATCTCTCACTCTAAATCCTGTAGAGCCAAAAATACTTAAATAGCCTTGGCTATTCGCATATTTTTTAAGTCGTTAAAGAACAAAGCAACTTCGCCTAACTGTTATAGCTTATTTAATTTTCGTTCCTAAATAGTTTTAAAGTATAACATTAAAAATTACTAAAATGGAAGTATTTAAAAATATTTTTTTGCAAATAGAATACAAATCAGAAGAAAATATTTGCATAGGCAATTGGACATTGAAGACAGAGCAAGCAAGTAATGTAGATTTTAAAGTTTGGAACAACGAGCTTGTAAAAATAATAGAGAAATACAAACCAAGTGGTTTTCTTGCTAATACACTTAATTATAGATTTGTTATTTCGCCAGATTTACAAAAGTGGTCTGTTTCTAATGTATTTGAACTTTTCGCAAAAGTAGGATTGAAAAAAATAGCAATGATTGTAACAGATGATTTATTTCCACAAGTTTCATTAGAGCAATTTATAGAGGAATATGAAGGTGGCAAGATTGAAACCAAGTATTTTGACAAAGAAGTAGATAGCTTAAAGTGGTTGACTAAGTGAAAAAGTAAAAATAAATAACTCCAGATGATACGGATTTTTTATTTCGTAGAGATATAATTTATCACGTCTTTTTCTGCAAAAAAACGCAATATGTTTTCTGAATGAAGACGTGATAAATCATGTTTCTACGAAAATATTACTTGGAGTTATTTATTTTATTCCTTTTTATTTTGTGTCGTTTATTATTCTTAAAACCACCAAATTCCTCAATAAAATTTCCATTCTCATCAAAAACCACATAAATTCCACTTTGTAGCAAAACATACAACATCTTCTGGTTATAAATCGAATCATCTACAAACATCTCATATTCAATAATATTATTTCCTGCATAATTCGCTAAAAGATAGTTTTTTACTGGTTGTGCTAGATTCTCAAATCTTGTTCCGTAAAGATAATTTATATTTCCATCTGGTTCTAATTCAATATTAAAATTTCCTTCAAAATAAATATCATAAATTTTGGGAATTTCCGTATAAGCACTGTTGTAGTAGTAACTTATTTCCGAAACCAGTAAATCTGAATAATTACCTGCAAGCACATCTTTTACTTCTTGTGGCAAATCGTCTTCCTCAAAAAACATTTGATACAATTCTGTAATTTCTGCATTTTGATCAAAAAGAATTTGAGTTGCATTTAGTAATGCAATTTGATACTCTTCGGAGTCTTGGCGAACTATTCGCACACTAAATGCTACATCTATATCCGAAAAATTTGTTTCTAAATAATTTTTAATTCCTTCTGGTAAATCCCCCATTGGAATATTGTAATACAATGATAATAACCAAGTTCCATTAGGAGTGAAATATAATTTTGTATTATCTGATAAATAAATAATATATTTATTTGCTCCGTCCATAGAATCAAAACAAGCGTTTATAATATTTGTTCCTACATGATTTTCTGCAACATAATCAAATACAACTTGTGGAATAGTAGCCAAATCAACCCCATAATCATAAGTTCCAATAACTTCTCCCACAGCATTAAAAATTATTGTAACTTCGGAAGACAGGGTTACTTTCAGAAAATAATCGGGAAATTCGCTTCCATATTGAATAAAACTTATTTTTTTGATATTTTCATTTTCATAATTTGTGCTTAAAAAATATAGTATTGCTGTTTTGTCTATTTCAGAAGGAATTTCGGAATAATTAATATCTTGTCTCATCAAACGAAGCATTTCTCCCTTTTTATTAAAATAAATAAAATAGCCATTTGTCATGTAAACTACTATTTCTCCGTTATTTATAGCAGCCCTATAAATAGCTACATTAGGATACTTTGTCGTTAAATATGTTTGCACTTTGTTTGGTAAGTTTTCTGTATCTATCTGCGTTTTTTTCGCCAAAAGGTATATATAGTCAGTGTTATTTATATCAAAACGAACAAATCCCTTTGTGCTATTTACTTCCACATCTTCAACAACCTCCCAGTTTTCCAAACTTTGAATTTCACTCCCCCATTCATTTGATTGCGACCAATTTCCATTTATAATATATTCTATATCGGTTTGATTGTAGCCTACGGGATAACCTTGTGAGTTCCAGTTAATTCTAATATTATTTTGTTGCCCCCATTCGTCTGTTTTCGGAATTTTTATTCTGTATAATTTAAATGAATTATTTGTTGCCTTATAATATTCGTAATATAGTTTTATATCGTCAATATTATTGGTGTTAAAATCTTCTTGTCCAACAAGATAATTATAAGTTACTTTAACTGGCTCGTTAAAATCAATACTTAAATGATAGGAAACGTCTATTTGGTCGTGTTCGTGGTAGCCTTGCGATTTATAAAAAGGCACAAAATAGACAAATTCAGTTCCTATTTTGGCAAAACCATTATCTAACTCTGTTGCAATTTCGTAGTTTCCAGTCTTATACATATTAAAAACCACAAAAGAATCCAATGCTCCTTCGGGTATTTCCAATTTTATTACCACATCTTTTATTGAGTCATTTTCGTAATTTTCAAAAAAGTTAATTATTCCTCCTTCTGGTCCCATTACTCTGTTAAATGTTTCATAATCATAATATTCTGAGTCTGGATATTTATAACAAGAACTAAAAAAGATGACTATAACTATTATAAAAATTGTATTTCGATACATAATTGAATGTGTTTTTGTTTTTTGTTTTTGGTTGCTGGTTGTTAGTTATTGGTTGCTGGTTATTATGGTTGTTGTTTTTTGGCTAAGGTGTTAAAAATTTCATATTTCATCAAAAAAAGTTCTTTCATTTTTTGTATCTGTCTATAAATAAATGCAATACAATAATCAGTTGCCTCGACCTTT
>JAOZQN010000520.1 GCA_029932195.1 Bacteroidales bacterium
AATCATATACAAATTTATTTTTCATCGTTAATAACAAAAAAAGCCAATTTAGGTTTTAAGGATTTCATTATTGGAGCAGATTTTTCCTTTCTTATGGATAAAATTTGTTCGTTAGAAAAATCATCTTCTCGTATATCTTGTTCATTATCATATAGTTCACCTATCTGCGAAAGCACAAAATTACAGACATCAGGGTTTTCTTCCTTTGCCTCAAAGAATTTACGACGAGCATGAGCCATGCAGGCGGCAAGACGCATGTTCTCCTTGATTTCAAACTGTTTATAAGCCGAATAACCGTCTGTTTGGAGTGTTCCTGAAAAATTTTCCAACATTTTTCCTACCCCAGCCTGATCTCTCCCTTTTTGATAATCAAAAAACAGTAAACCGTTTGGTGGAGAATGATATACCCACATCCAGCCTTTATGTGAACTGCCAGGTTTGTCTTTGGTAAGAACCTGTATTGGACTTTCATCTACTTGAATATAAGAGCTTTGTGTTACTTGTTTTTTTAATACATCGTAAAGTGGAACTAATAATCTTGAAGCATTTGCAACCCAGCCACTTACCGTAGAACTTGCAAGAATAATATTTTGTCGTTTTGCAATTTGAATTTGACGATAGAGTGGCAAGTGATCTATAAATTTTGAAACCAAGATATGTGCTAAAAATCCTGCTCCTATATTACTTGCAAAAAGTGGCAAATCAGAAGGCATATCTGATGTAAGTATCACATTGTCAGAGTCTATTTCTGATATTTTTTGTGGATTTTTTATTACATATTTAGGTCTAACAATTCTACGAACATAAATTTTTGCAGGAGTATAATCAAGAACTTCTGTAATATTTTCGCCTATTTTTTTTGCACTTTTGGGCAAGTTTTTTGGTTCAATAACTTCTTTTTTTCGTTCTAAATGAGATGGCAATGCCGTGCGAACTGGTTTCTTTTTGTCTTCTTTTTTCTTGCGAGTATAAGTTATTTCTTTTGTCTCTACGTCCTGTTTTTCAACTACTTCTGGTAATAAATCAAGTTTTAATTGCTCTTTTGGTTCTTCTACAAAACGCTCGCTTTTTGCCCCAAAAATCATCTTTTGAAGTTTTTTATACGAATCTTTCAAATATTGATTTTCTGATGTCAAACGGTCTATTTTTTGCTCTAATTTAGAATTTTTATGTTCTAATTCGGAGTAAGTTTTTTGGTGTTTTATGTCTGTATTTTGACCGTTTTTCATAGCACAAAAATAGCACAAAAAATATCAGTAACCAAAAGAAAAACAGCATTTTAACTATGCTATAAAACATGTTTTTTTTAGTGCAAATTATTTGGAAAATCGTTTTCTTTTTTTTAGGTTTTTTACCGAAATTCCTGAAATTATCATCGCCAATTTTGTGTAAGAAATATTTATTTCTTGGTCTTGTTTTTCGTGTTTTGGAATTTCAAAAGTTCCTTTTTCCAAACGTTTAAAATAAAGCATAAAACCACCATTTTGCCAATGCAAAAGTTTCATCATGTCTCTTTTTTTATTGATGAAAATAAAAATTTCGCCAGAAAGCGGATTTTTTTGCATAGCTCTAACAATCAGTCCAGACAAGCCGTTAAAACTTTTTCGCATGTCGGCAGGTTTCGTATAGAGATAAAATTTTTGAGAATCGGTCAGTGCAAACATCTCATCTCACAATTAATTGGTTCATAAAATCAATTGCCAAGCTCGATGGAACTTCTGCCAAAACGTCTCCAGAAAAATAAAATTTTACAGTTTGCTCTTTTTTATCTACTTTTTTTGTCGGTTTTATTTCTATAAAATCAGTAGTTCTTTTTGAACTACGATATTTTTTTAACCAATAATCAAACTTACAAACCGTGATATTATGATTGTTGCACACTATTTGTTTACTTTCTGCACCCTGTTTCCATTGCTCAACTATACGAAACATCTGCTTCTGTCGCAATAAATTTGTTGTATTTGCCATAATTTAATATTTTTGACAAAAATAAAACAGTTTTTTCAATCCCACAAGACGCACAAGACCGAGTGCTTACGGGCAAACTACAAATAAGAACTAATATAACCAACAACAATATTCAGCAAATAGATGTTTCGCCGCTTGCAAATGGAATATACCTTATAAGAATAGGAACAAAAAGCAAACGCTTTGAAGTTAAATAGAATAAGCCTCAACTTTGCCAAAGTTTTAAACTTTGGCAAAGTTTTTTTAACGATGCAACCAATTTAATAATAAAGCAATTTAACAATACACAAACAATTTATTTTAAGATAAAAATAATAATAACAATTCTCGCTATATTTTTATGAACAAATCTTGGACGTGGATACTGAATAGATACGCAAAACAAAAAAACACCTTTGAAGTTATCAAAGGTGTTTTTATTATAATTTAGAATTACATTTTTAATTTATTATCATATCTTGAAGAATATAAGCTCCTGCTCCTGCAAAATATCCTATTGCGGCGAGGTAACTGATTTTTTTGAAATACCAGATAAAATCTATTTTCTCCATGCCCATTGCTGCAACACCTGCTGCAGAGCCAATAATTAAGATACTTCCACCTGTTCCTGCTGTGTATGCAAGGAAAGACCAGAATGTTCCATCTTGGTTAAAAGTAAGTAGAGAGCTAATTTTAGATAATGACGATAATTCAGATGTATTAGTTTGAACAGCAACAAGTGCCTCACTTATACCCTCTGTAATTTCAGGAGAATAAGTAGATGTTTTTAATGTTTCTTCTAATGTTTGAATTATCATAGCTGGTTCTATTCCTTGAACTGCTTCTAATGCTATGCGAATACCTTCGAGTTGTTCTGGTGTGTAAGTTGTAAAGTCATACATACCCATAGAGCCTGCTACAAGTGGCACGTTATCAACAATTGCCGACAATACTCCAATTGACATATCAATTACATAAATATTTCCATCAGTTGTGCTATCTAACCAGCCTGCAAGAAGGTCTAAGTGTCCGGCAGATTGTAGTGCGGCTACGGCAAGTAAAATCCCCATAAAGAAGAATATTGTTGGAACATCTACATGTTCTAATATCTTGATTACAGATAATTTATCTTGGTTTGCTCCTTTTTTGCGTCGCAAAATAATTTCGGTAACGAGCCAAATTGATCCAAGTCCGAATAACATTCCAATATATGGAGGAAGATGTGTTATAGTTTTGAATATTGGCACAAATAATAATGCACTTATTCCAAAAACAAGTAAGAAAATTCTTTCGCCTTGTGTTGTAATATCTACTTCGTTGTCTTTTGATTTTGGTGTTGTAACATTTCCTTTTAGTGTAAACGAAACAATTGCGAGTGGAACAAGCACTGTTACAAGACTTGGAAGAATTACAGTTGTAATAATAGGAATTGTTGTAACATTTCCTTTTACCCAAAGCATAATTGTTGTTACATCACCAATTGGCGACCATGCACCACCTGCATTTGCAGCAAGCACTACCATACTTACAAAGAACCAGCGGTCTTTTTTGTCTTCTATTAGCTTGCGTAACAGTGCAACAAGAACAATAGTTGTAGTAAGATTATCTAATGCTGCAGACATAAAGAATGTTAAAATACTAAGAATCCAAAGAAGTTTTACTTTATTGGTAGTCTTAATCATGTCGGTAATAATCTTGAAACCTTGATAACGGTCAACTGTTTCTACAATAGTCATTGCTCCAAGTAGGAAGAATAAAATTTCTGCTACTTCTACAAGATGATGTGATAAATCGTGCTTCAAAAAGTGTAGTTGAAACTTGTGTGCGTCTTCTCCATGTGTTCCTCCTGCACTAAAATCTGCCCAAGTAGGACTAAATCCAAGTTCTAAAACATTGCTTGAGAACAAAGCGTAAACTGCCCACAGCGTCATACCTGTAAGCAAGGCAGTTGCTGCCTTATTAACGTGCAGTGGATGCTCCAAAGCAATTGCTGCATAGCCCAATACAAAAATAAAGAGCATTAAAAAAAAGATAGTCATAATTTAATTAGTTAATTGGTTTATTAGTTAATTGTTTATTGGTTTAATTGTTTACTAAAGTTTTTGCCTTCATAATAATCAGATTATTAGATAGTTGTAGTTTTACTACAAAAACGCAATACTCTACTAATCAACGGATTGAATTTTAGCGAAATTACTTAATTTGCACATTATTAGTGTCTTATAGGTATTGTTACAAAAAGTTAATTTTATGCAATTTATTAAAAAAACGGCGTTTTTCAAAGTATTTTACACTTTTGCGAAAAAGAAAACCTTAGTGGAAATCAATATTTGCAAGTTTATTTTCAATTGCCCTGACCTTTAGGTCGGGGATAATGTATTAAATTTACTATTGAGGGCTTTAGTCCTTTACTTTCTACGCCGTTAAAA
>JAOZQN010000521.1 GCA_029932195.1 Bacteroidales bacterium
AAAAATAAAACATTGATTTACATCTTTTTATCAACTCCGAAACTTTAGTTATTTATATTTATTAAAAAATTGATTTTCTTCAAATTACTCATCAAAGTTATTATTATTTTGATTAAATATTTATTTTTTTGATTAAATAGTCATGCTTAAATTTTCCCATATTAAAAAAATAAAACAATATGATATTTATTATCAGATAGATAGCTGTATTGATATGCTTATGAAATTGGGCTACTCACGTAAAGTTGGACAATTTTTTTATTCAACACTTGCCAGTGTATTACTCTGATAGCCAGAGCTTCACTGTCTTGCGAGGGTAGCTGATTATTCAAATTACACCATTAAAACCATTCTTTTTTAGAATTTTTCAAATTCGCTGTCTAAGTTTTCATTATCAATAGGTGGTTCTACTTCTTTAGATTTGGTTTCAATCTTTTGTTGCTCTATTTTTTCTTTATTTACATTAAAAATTGAGACTAATTTTTTTAGTTGTTGTGCTTGTGCAGATAATTGTGCCGCTGCGGTGGACATTTCTTCTGCCGCCGATGAGTTCCTGTTTGTAATATAAGTTAGTTGTTGGATAGAATTGTTAATTGCATCAATTCCTCCTTGTTGCTCTTGGCTTGCAAGTGCTATGTTTGCTATTAGTTCGGCACTTTTATTAATGTCTGGCACTAATTTATCAAGCACTTTTCCAGCAACTTGAGATTTGTTTTTCCCATCGTCTGAAAGTTCTTCTATTTTTACTGATGCGAGTTTTGTAGTTTCAGCAAGTTTTCTAATTTCTTGTGCTACAATGGCAAAACCTTTTCCTGCTTCGCCTGCTCGTGCCGCTTCTATAGACGCATTTAGCGAAAGCATATTAGTTTGCATAGCAATATCTTTCACAATAGTAATTTCTTTGCTTATATCAGAGACTGCTTTTATTGTTTCAAGAATTATTTTGTTACTTTGTTGCATTCTTTTTGCCGATTTTAACGAATTATTACTTGTGTTTTGAGCATTTTCGGTATTAGAATTTACCGTAGCAAGCATTTGTTCCATAGCAGTAGCAACTTCTTCGGTGGTGGAGGCTTGTTCGTTGGCACGTTCTGCAATTTCTTGCGATACAGAATTTAGATCCATTCCTGCACTCATAACAGTAGTTGCAGTATAATCTATATTAATTATTATTTCTTTAAAATTTTTATTTATAGAATTTATAGAAGTGTAAAGTTCACCAACTTCATCTTTTCGTTTTTCATCTATTTGAAAATCTATTTGTTTATTTGCTATTTTTTTCATTGCATTTATAACCTTATTTATTGGTTTTAAAATATTTTTTGAAATAAAAATAATAGAAACAAGAGATAGTGAAATAATGAGAATAATCAAACCAATAATTATAGCAAGAAAAAAGTTATTTCTTTTAATATGTTTACTAACTTCTCCTTCCGTTCGTTTATCTAATACTTTAAAAAAATCGTCTATGGGGATCATTATCATTGCCTTATCTGAATGATATTTTTCGTCAAACATTATATGTTGTGCTAATTTTTTGTCGGCAGCTTTTTTTATGGTAAATTGTTTTAGGCTATCGGCAAATAAACCTTTCATAGCATTAAATGCTACCGTTTCTGTCCATATCAAATCATTTGAGTTTTGTTCTGCTTTTTTCAATAAATTGAATTCAGCCTCAGTAAAACCTAATGTTCTCATGCTGTCCTGTAATGAAATAGTTCTACCGTCTGGTCTAATTTTTTTTCCATTTCTAATATCAATAACATTCCAATATGCTTTTTCAAAATCTTCATTCCCAGAAGAAATATAACTTCTACAGTATCGGGTTAAGTCGTCTGAACTTTGCCGTAGCTCATCTGCTATAATATAAGATTTATATCTAATTTCATGTTTTTTGTTAAGTTCCTTCTCGCTACGAAGCATTAAAAATGTTAAGCTCCCTAAAATAATAAGTAATATTATTATAGTTACATTAATTATAAGAAATTTGTGTTTAATTTTCATGTTTTTTATAGTTTAGCTTTAAATTTGCTGATTATAACGTATTTTTTGTTGAAATTATAAATCATTGACTATTAATTACTTTACTTCCTAATACCTATTTGTTCAATTAATAGGAACGCAGATAACACGGATTGAACGGATTTTTCACGGATTTTTTCCCTTTATATTTTATATAATTCATTATAAATAAAGTTATTACAATTTCAACAAAATCCGTTATAATCAGGAATTATAAATCTTAAAATTTTTCAAATTCGTCGTCTAAATTTTCGTTGTCTGTTCTAATATCTATTTTCTTAACAACAGTTTTAGTTTCTTGTTTTTCTGTAACTTCTTTTTTTACATTAAAAACTGCTACAAGGGCTTTTAGTTGCTGTGCTTGTGCAGATAGTTCTGCCGAAGCGGTGGACATTTCTTCTGCCGCCGAAGAGTTTTTATTTGTAATAAAAGTTAGTTGTTGTATAGAATTATTAATAGCATCAATTCCTCCTTGTTGCTCTTGGCTTGCGAGGGCTATGCTTGCTATAAGTTCGGCACTTTTGTTAATATCTGGCACTAATCTATCAAGCACTTTTCCTGCAATTTGCGATTTGCTTTTTCCGTCTTCCGATAGCTCTTCTATTTTTACGGAGGCGAGTTTTGTGGTTTCGGCAAGTTTTCTAATTTCCTGTGCTACAATGGCAAAACCTTTTCCTGCTTCACCAGCTCGTGCTGCTTCAATAGACGCATTTAGCGACAACATATTGGTTTGCATGGCAATATCTTTAACAACAGTAATTTCTTTGCTAATATCCGAAACGGCTTTTATTGTTTGGAGTATTATTTCATTACTTTGTTGCATTTTTTTTGCCGATTTTAACGAACTACTGCTTGTGTTTTGAGCATTTTCGGTGTTTGAATTTACCGTAGCAAGCATTTGTTCCATAGCAGTAGCAACTTCTTCGGTGGTGGAGGCTTGTTCGTTGGCTCGCTCTGCAATTTCTTGCGATACGGAGTTTAACTCCATTCCTGCACCCATTACGGCAGTTGCAGTGTAGTCTATATTTGCTATTATTTCCTTAAAATTTGTATTTATTACGTTTATATATTTGTAAAGTTCGCCAACCTCATCTTTTCGTTTCTCATCTATCTGAAAATCTATTTGTTTTTCGGATATTTTTTTCATTGCATCTACAACTTTTTCTATTGGCTTAGAAATAGATTTAGATAATAAATATGCTGAAATTATTATTAATAATATTGCTATAATTGAGACTATTAACAAAATTCTTTTTTCTTTATATATAGGAGCAAGCACTTCATCTACGCTTACGGTGATGAAAAGTCCCCAGTCTAAATCTTTTATTTCCAAAGGAATATAATATTCGTATTCTTTACTTCCTGTGCTACCTACCTTTTCTGCTTTCCCCATTTTTTGTTGATTTATACATTTTTTTATTATGTCTCCTGTTTTTTCGTCTCCAATTTTTCCTGTTTTTATTACTCTGTCAGATTGCAATTTATAGCTTCCATCTTTTAATTTTCCTACAATATAAGTTTCATTTGTTTCATACAACTTATTTTCTTCGAAAACAATTCTATTTATTCTTTCTGATGATATTTGAAATACCATAACACCAATTAAATTTTCATTTTTATCATATATAGGAGTTCCAACAAAAGCGGCTTGTTCTCCTCCTGATGGTTCGTAAGATTTATAATTAGTAATAATAGTTCGCTCTTCTGCAACAACATCTCTCCACAGCTTGGCAAGATGCGTGTCTTTATATTTTCCTACGAAAAGGTTTGTTCCTAAATCGTCTTCATGTGCAACGGTAAACATTACGTGTCCGTGTTTTGCACAAATAAGAAACATATCGTAGTAGTGGTTTACTTCAATATAAGAAGAAAAATAGCTATGATATTCAGAAGTTAATTTTTTGTATCTTTCTGTTCCTGTAGGGTAATCACTGTTTTCATTTGTGCCAGCTTCGTCATGATATTTTACTAATATTTTATACAAATTTTGAACTTCAAAGTATTGGCTAATAAGTTCTATTTTTTTTTCTGTATCTATAAAATACTCTTCTATTTGGTGTTTTTTTCTTTTTAGGTCTGTTTCAAATTGTTTATCGGTATTTTCGGTTATTGTTTGTCTGAAAATACTGTCGGCAATTAAACCGTCGGCAATTATTGTAACCAGTCCTACTGCAATAAAAACAATAAGTATTCTTTTAAAGATAGAAATGTTTTTCATGTTGTTTAATATTTTAATTATTTAATGGTTTAATGATATAATGGTTCAATGATTTTTTGGATATTAAACTATTATATCACTGAAGTTTCGGAGTTTATAATTAATTGATTATTACGTATATAATGTTTTTGCC
>JAOZQN010000943.1 GCA_029932195.1 Bacteroidales bacterium
TTATTAAAGATTTTAACATAAAAACAGACTATTCAGAAATAAAAAGATGGTATGATGGATATAAATTTGGCGAAACAACAAAAATATATAATCCTTGGTCGATACTAAATTTTGTAGTTAGTAAGAACGAAAAATTTAAAACATTTTGGACTTACACTAGTTCAAACGAATTAATAAAAGAACAGATAAAAAAGAAAAATGCAGAAAATATTAGAGAAGACATATTGGCATTGATAAACGGAGAACCCATAAAAAAGGACTTAGAAGCTAATTTTGTTTTCCCAGAATTAGATACAAAAAAGAAATTATTATGGACTTTATTAACTTATAGTGGATATTTAACAATTAGAAATGAAATATCAAGAAAAAAATACGAACTTGCTATTCCGAACTATGAAATTAAAACAATTTTTCAAGATACAATATTAGAATGGCTGGAAGATGATATAAAAGTTAGACAATCATTGCTAGAAAATACAGCAAATTATTTGATAACAAACGAAATAACAAAATTTGAAACTGGTTTTAAAGAAATTATAGGCGACACATTCAGTTATTATGACACCGCTAAAAATCATGAATACGTTTATCATTCCTATGTTCTCGGTTTACTTGCAATTATTGGAGATGATTATATCATTAAATCTAATGGAGAAGGTGGTGAAGGAAGATATGATATAATGTTAATTCCGCATGATAAATCAAAATACGGAGTTGTAATTGAAATAAAACAAATAGAGAAACAAAAAGAAAAAGAAAGTGATAACAATTTTACAAAACGAATAAACGTAAATATTAAAAATGCTTTAGCACAAATAGACAGAAATAAATATTACAAAACACTTATTGACAATAAAATAGAACATGAAAAAATAATCAAACTCCCAATCGTTTTTGCAGGGAAAGAGCCTTATATTATTCCACGTAAAACTGATTGAAAAAAAAAAAAAAAAAAGGCTATATCATTTTCTTGCTCATCATTTGCTTTTTCATGGTGCAAAAATTTACAATTGTGCGTTAATTTGAACAATTGATTAAAAATTGACATTGTGCGAAAAAAGCAAACGATGGCAAGAAGTTACCGTTATGTTTAGTGCGACCTGCAAAGGGTTGTATTTGATTGATTTACATAAGTTTAGTGAACAT
>JAOZQN010000522.1 GCA_029932195.1 Bacteroidales bacterium
TTTTTTTTTAATTTTTTATCTTTTTTTTGATACTGGCTGTGTAGTTACAAAAAATATAAAGTTGAGTCCGTCACGAGAAGTGTATTTTTGTCAAAATCAAAATGGATATAAATTTCAAAATAGGAGTTTACTTATTGTAAACGAGGATTTTAAGATTTGTATCTAACACGTAGTTTGGTTAAAAAATGCTTTTCTGAGTGGATTCATATATATAAATTAATAAAATAATAAAGTGAATATTTTTTGGAGTAAACATCTATTTATCAGTATTATCACTTTTTGATTTCATTATTTTCTAAGTTAAATTCAGATATTTTTTTTAGATTAATAAAATTTCACATACTTTGCAGATTATTTTAATGTTTAATTTTAAAAATTTTAAAAATGAAAAAAACAAATCTATTATTGTTATCTATTTTATTATTAACTATTTATAGTTGTAAAAATTCGTCATCAGATTCGCATAACAACGATGAGCATGATAGCCATAAAGCAAACTGGTCTTATTCTGGCGATAATGCACCAAAGTTTTGGGTAGATATAGATGGCTATGGAGATTGTGGTGGTAGTTCGCAGTCGCCAATAAACATTGTAAATGCAGAAAGTAGTGAAGATTTAAAGCCCTTATTTTTAGATTATTCGGCAAAAGAAAAAGCTCAGATAGTAAATAATGGGCATTCAATTCAAGTAAATTATAATTCAGGTATATTTATTCTTCCAGATACCAATTCTTATGAAGGTATTGAATATAAAATTGCACAATTTCATTTTCATTGTGGAAGTGAAAACACAGTAGATGGCAAACAATACCCAATGGAGGTTCATTTTGTGCATTTAACTGAAAATAAAGATATTGCTGTTGTTGCATTATTTATAGAAGAAGGAGAAGAGAATGAATTTTTGAAAAAAATATTAGAAGAAGCACCAAAAAAAGGACAAAATGAATTTCAAGAAGAGATAGATATTAATGAATTTTTACCGCAAAACAAATCGTATTGGACTTTTTCTGGCTCGCTAACTACACCTCCTTGCTCAGAGGGTGTTAAGTGGTTTGTTTTAAAAACACCAGTCCAGGCATCAGCAGAGCAAATTGAAAAAATGGCTTCACTTATGCCAGAAAATAATTTTAGACCAGTGCAAAAGTTAAATGATAGAAAGGTTTTTGAATTTTAATTGATTACTAAATATAAAAAGTAAAGATTTTAACCTAGTGTTACTTCAATCTTGTATTGACTGGTGAAATATTTACACATTCTAGAACTTTGCCAAAGTTTTAAACTTTGGCAAAGTTGTTTGTTCCTCGACAATATTAACTTGAAGCAAGACTAGTTCAGTATAACACCTCATGGGGCTATTGCTATTGGCTTATTTTTTATTGCTTGCGAAGCCAAAAGCTAAAAGCCAACTACCAAAAGTCCCCAATATGTTACACACTCAAATTATTTTTCTTTTTTAAAAACGTCGTTTTCAATCATTTGTTGGAAAAAATCAATAATAGACTCTTCAATTGGACGATATTTTACACCAAGTTTTTCTATACTCTTAGAATTATCTGCATTCCAACTATATCCAATATTTCTGCTAATCATTTTTCGCTTAAAACCAACAAGTGGAGCGAGCATCCATATCATAAATTTAGGGATTTCTTTTTTTGGAAATGGATAAGCGTCTCCATATTTTTTTCTCAAAATTTTTCCAAGAGATACAAAAGTAACAGCTTTATTTGATGTAATATATCTACCTTCTGCTTCTGGTAAAAAACCTGCATTATAGTGAGCCTCAGCCAAATCTCTAACATCTACTCCGCCAACAATTAGTCCAGGTGCTCCTGCTTTCATTGTTCCATCTCCAATTTGTTTTACTAAATTAAAACTCTCAGAAGTCCCATGCGGATTTATTCCAGGACCTATCACAAGCGAAGGATTTATTACTACTAAATCCCAACGAGTCTGCTCTTTACTTATTTTCCAAGCCTCTTTTTCTGCAAGCATTTTGGAATAAGAATATGGTTGATGGGTTAATGAAGAGCTTGTGTTCCAGTGTTCTTCGGTAATAATTTTGTTTGGTAAATCTTCAATATCCTTGTTGTCGCCAAAAATTGCTGCTACGCTACTTGTTAGCACAACACGTTTTACTGTATCAGTCTTGTTTACAGATTCTAATACGTTTTTTGTGCCTTTTAAAGCTGGATCAATAAGATCTTTTTGTGCATCTTTTATACTCAAAGAAAAAGGTGAAGCTGTATGATATACCAGTTCACAGCCTTTCATAGCCTCTAGGTATGAGTCTTTTGCAAGTAAATCTGCTTTAAAATATTTTATTGTTCCTGACGACTTCTCAGCAATTTTGTTCAAATATTTTAATTTTTCTTTATTATCAGGATCTCTCACTGCGGCGTGAACAGTTAATCCGTTGTCAAGTAATTTTTTAACAAGCCAACCAGCAACATATCCTGTTGCACCAGTTAGCATTACCGGTTTTGATTTATCTATTTTCATATATTTTAGAATTTATGTAAATTAAGATTATTTAAAATTTTATGGCTATGGTTTAGAATTATTGAGGTTATTTCTATCAACAAGACAATCTTGCTTTTGTGTGAATTTTGCAACCCCGAATGCTTTACAATGATATGATACGCTCATTTTCTTTCTTTTTTCACACCACTTTTTCATACCACTTTTTTATTACTTTTAGTAATGAGCTTATGTATTTGTCTGTTTAATAGTCAATAATGAGTTTTGTGCTTCTTTAAGTTCACACCACTTTTTACACCACTTTTTCTATCTTTTTGTTGAAATCGACCAATAGCCTTTTCGTTCTGAACCAATTCTTTGTAAAAGTTCTAATTCTTTGAGTTCTTGAATATTATTATTAATTGTTGTTTTTCCTAATTTTGTTTTTTTACTTAATTCTACGTGTGTTATTTTAGTATTATTATTTATTGCATTTAAAATTTTAATCTGATTTTTTGATATTTTATCTGTCCAACTTTCTATCCATTTATTAAATTCAATTGGACGATAAAGTGTTACTACAAAAATTCCTTCGATTGAAAAGTGTGGTGCAGGTAAATTTTCGTCTTTCATTTTTTCTCTCATTCGAGTTATCCCAGAACCCACTTGCTCTACCAAATCTAATCGTTGAAAAAAACTGAAAATTTTAGGATTTCTCGAAACACTTCTTTGTCCAAATTCATTTTTTTTTATTGTATTTACAAGACCGCCAGGGTTGGTAATTTCCACTCTGTTATCATAAATTTCAATATGTGTCTTTCCGCCAATTTCATAATAATCACGATGCACCAAAGCATTGATAATTGCTTCCTTAAAAACGGTTTCAGGTATTTCATATTTTTCAACTCTCGGACCAGCTGTTTCAATTATGTATCGCAATTCGAGTTTAGATTTTAGAAATTCTAATGCACCTTCATATTGCTCAGTCAAATTACCTGTAATTAATTTGTCATCAAAGATTAAAGTCTTGTTAATTCCCTTAAACAATAAACACCTTACTGATGCGTGTTCGTGATGTTTTTGAACATTTTTTGCAAAAAATAAAATACCTGAATTTGAAAATTTGTCCTTTTTCGAAAACAATTCTAAATTTTCAAGTATCTGTTTTTGTGACAATTGTTTAGAAATCCCTATTTTTGTCATAAAGCGATTAAATTTTTTGGTGTCAAAATCTTGCGGATATGAAAAATTTTGACTATCGTTTTTGCCAAAAAATATTTTATTTGCCTGTTGAAAAACTCTCTTATTTCATCTGCTGTTGTTAATTTTTGTGAATTAGCTCCTATCCTGATATAAATTGAACCAGAACTCACATAAGGTTTTTTATCATCTGCGATACAATCTATTATGATATTTTTTTTTTCGTTGTATTCATACTCTTCAATTTTTAAGTTTGGTCTTGGTGAAATTGCAGAAATTGTAGTTTGTAATTGAGAACGGATTTTATTATCCGTTTTAATTCCACAAACTGTATTATCGTCATCAACGCCGATAAATATTTGTCCGCCTGATGAATTTACAAATGAGCAAATTTCATTCTTTATCTCTTTGCTTATATCTCGCTTAAATTCAATAGTATAGCTTTCGCCTTATTTTAATATATTTTCGAGTTCTTTGTTTGTCATATTATAAATTAGTTTTTTAATTTAATATTGTCAAGCTTAAGACCATATATTAAATGACCGCATTTTTTTTGTTCTATATTAATAATATTAGGAAGATGTCCCCACTTCATAAAATTAAATTTTTCAAGAATTCCAATACTTTGTATATTAATATCCTGAAGTTTCGGAGTTGTAATTAGCTGGTTGTGAACACATTACAAAAACGGCATG
>JAOZQN010000523.1 GCA_029932195.1 Bacteroidales bacterium
ACAACGCCATAAACCTACAAAACCAACAAATAGAAAAACTAAAAGAATACAAATCGGTGCTAATAGACAGTGCCGTAACAGGTAAAATAATGATTAATTATTAATTCAAAATTATTAATTAACCATTCATAATTCATAATTAACAATTTAAAAAAATGGTAAGTAAAACCAACGAACAAGCCTTAGAGCAAGCAATTCAAAAAGCACTTACAGGTAGCTATATTGAAGAAATTGACACCCAAAATGATATTGTAGCCGAAGAAAAAGCACAATATGTTACAGGAAATGGCTTTTTTATTGGCTTTCCTAACAATTTTAATGCAAAATATGCAATTGATGAACTTCGTTTTTGGCATTTTTTAGAAAATACGCAAAAAACAGAACTCGAAAAAATAAAACGCTCTTCGGACTGGAAACTCAAAATATTAGAACGTTTTCATCGTATGGTGAAAAAATATGGATTGTTAAAAATCTTGCGAAAAGGTTTGGAAATAGACGACGCAAATTTCACAATGTTTTACCAACCACCACTGGCAAGCAGCAGTAAATTGGTAAAAGAAAATTTTGATAAAAACGAATTTAGTGTAACTCGTCAAGTTAGATATAATATTGATAATTTGCGAGAAGAAATTGATATGGTTCTGTTTATCAATGGTATGCCAATAGCAACATTAGAACTCAAAAATCCGTGGACAGGTCAAACCGCAAAAAATCAAGGTATCAGACAATACCAAAAAGACCGAGACACCAAACAAACTTTGCTAAATTTTGGTCGCTGTTTGGTGCATTTTGCCGTAGATACCGACGAAATTTATATGACAACAAAATTAAATGGTTCAAAAACATTTTTTCTTCCCTTCAATAAAGGAAACAACAACGGCAAAGGCAATCCTATAAATTTATTTGGTCATAAAACAGACTTTTTATGGAAAGAAATTTTCACCCGCAAAAGTCTCGCCAATATAATTCAACATTTTGTTCGTTTAGACGGCAAACCAAGCGATGCTTTGAGCAAAAAAACATTGTTTTTTCCCCGTTATCATCAAATGGACGTAGTCCGCAAAATAATTTCGCACGCCACCCAAAAAGGTGTTGGACACACATATTTAATTCAGCACTCGGCAGGTTCGGGCAAATCAAATTCCATTACTTGGGCAGCCTACCAACTAATAGAAACTTATCCCGAAAGCAACAAAATTCCTGGTTCAAAAGGAATTGAAAATCCATTATTCGACTCAGTTATTGTTGTAACAGATAGAAGACTGTTAGATAGGCAAATACGAGACAATATTAAAGAATTTTCGGAAGTAAAAAACATAGTAGCACCAGCTTTTTCATCAAAAGATTTAAAAAATAGTTTGGAGCAAGGCAAAAAAATAATTATCACAACAATTCAAAAATTTCCCTTCATTGTAGATGGCATAGCCGATTTGAGCAACAAGCGTTTTGCCGTTGTAATAGACGAAGCTCACAGCTCGCAAAGTGGAACAGCCGCAGGAAAAATGAACCAAGCAATGGGCATAAACAACGAAGAGGAAGTTGAAGACGGACAAGACCGAATTTTAAAAATAATGAAAGCCCGAAAAATGAAAGGCAATGCTTCTTATTTGGCATTTACTGCCACTCCAAAATCGGCAACTCTCGAAAGATTTGGCATAAAACAAAAAGATGGGAGTTTTAAACCATTTCATTTATACTCAATGAAACAGGCGATAGAAGAAGGCTTTATTTTAGATGTTCTTGCAAATTATACAACTTACAAAAGCTACTACGAAATAGAAAAATCTATTGACCAAAATCCATTATTTGACACAAAAAAAGCACAGAAAAAACTACGTGCCTACGTAGAAAGCGACAAAAGAACAATTGCCACCAAGTCCGAAATTATTATGGAACACTTTATTCCCAAAGTGGTAAATACTAAGAAGTTAAAAGCTAAGGCAAAAGCAATGGTTTTAACACAAAATATTGTATCTGCAATTAGATATTATTTTGCACTAAAACAAATATTGAGAGACAAAGGCAATCCGTTTAAGATTTTAATTGCTTTTTCGGGCAAAAAAACTGTTGATGGAATAGAACATACCGAGGCATCGTTGAATGGTTTTGGAGAAAAAGACACACGCAAAAAATTTGACGAAAATGACTACAGAATTTTAATAGTAGCAAATAAATATCTCACAGGATTTGACCAGCCAAAACTCTGCACTATGTATGTTGATAAAAAACTACAAGGAGTTCTTGCTGTTCAAGCACTTTCACGATTGAATCGTGCTGCAAATAAATTAAACAAAAAAACCGAAGATATTTTTATCCTTGATTTTTTTAATGATGTAGAGGATATAAAATCATCTTTTGACCCATTTTTTACCTCAACCACCCTAAATCAAGAAACAGATGTAAATGTATTGCACGAACTAAAAGGTATTTTAGATGATGTTGGAGTTTACGAACAATCGGAAGTGGAATTATTTGTAGAAAAATATTTCAACAAAGTTGATGCACAGGAATTAAGCCCAATAATTGATGTTGCAGCAAATCGTTTTAATTTAGAATTGGAATTAGAAGATGAAGAAAAAGCCGATTTTAAAATAAAATCCAAACAATTTGTTAAAATTTATGGTCAAATGGCTTCTATTATGCGTTTTGAGAAAATAGAGTGGGAAAAATTATTCTGGTTTCTCAAATTTTTGATACCAAAATTAATCGTCCGCACCAAAGAAGATGAATTAATTGATGATTTATTAGAATCGGTAGATTTATCCACCTACGGTCTCGAACGCACAAAATTAAACTATTCCATTGATTTAGAAGACACCGAATCCAATCTTGCCCCACAAAATCCAAACCCACGAGGCACTCACGGCGACGACAAAGAAAAAGACCTTTTGGACGAAATAATTAGAGCTTTTAACGAGCGTTTTTACTCTGGCTGGGACGAAACTCCCGAAGAAGCAAGAGTAAAACACATTACTTTGGTCAAAAATATTATGACTCACCCCGATTTTGAATCAAAAGTCGCAAATAATCAAGACAAACAGAATAGCGATTTAGCTTTGCACAAAATCGTAGACGAAATGATGCTCAAAAAACGTAAAGCTAATGTGGACGAATACAAACGTTACGTAAAAGACGAAGGTTTTAAGCAAGGATTGTTCGACCTAATAAAAAGAATGATTTCCAGCAATCAAAATTTGAATTATTTGTAAAGTGAAATAATGGTTAATTGTGAATGGTTAATTGTGAATTATTAATTGTGAATTGCTATTTTTTTGTGGAATTGTGCTAATAGTTTATGAGCATTATTTTTATTTAAAATAAAATTTATTTTAAAACAAATTACAAAATTCAAGAATAATTACTATTTTTGCATAGATAAACTGCATTTTGCAGTTTATCTATGTTAAAACACAATATTATGAACTTAGAAATAGAAAAAAAATTATCGGAATATAAAACACATATTATTGATTATGCAACTTTAAAAAGCATTCTCGTAAATATGAATTATGTAAATATTAATGATAAAATAAATAATTTAAAACAAAAAGGCATTATAAAATCCGTGAAAAAAGGACTTTATATTCATACTTCTGTAATCAATAAAAATATCATTTCAAAAGAAATTATTTCAAATAATTTATTAGAAAGTCCGAGCTATGTATCATTAGATTATGCCTTATATTTTCATGGTTTAATACCAGAAACAGTTCACACCATTACAGCTATTACAACCAAACGCTCAAAAATATTTAAAACTGATTTTGGAATTTTTTCATATAAACAGATAAAAAAAGAATTATTTGCCGTAGGAATAAAAATTGAAAATTCAAAAAATGGTAATTTTATGATTGCTGGCAAAGAAAAAGCTGTTTGCGATAAAATTTATTTTACAAAAGACGTAAAACTGACATCGAAACGTGCTATGATTGATTTTTTAGAAAATGATTTAAGAATTGATTTAGACGAATTGATAGATTTTAATACTGAAATTATCTCAAAATATTATGATATTTCTAAATCTAAAAAAATACAAATACTGCTGAAAACAATTGAAAAACATAGCAAAAGCAATTGAAGAAGTTCAACCATTTATTAAGGACAATTCAGTATTTGATTTTTGGACACAAGATTATTTTAGACTATTAACTGATAAAGTTCAGTTTGTTTAAAAATATCACATAAACAATTGCTAAAAGATTTTAATATGAATGAATTTGAAATATTAATTTTTGAAAATTAAGTATTATGAATGATTTGAATATTATAAAACAGATTGAAGAAGAATTAAATATTAAACTGAAGTTTCTGACTTTCTAAATCGGTGATAATAAAATTGTTAGAAATACA
>JAOZQN010000524.1 GCA_029932195.1 Bacteroidales bacterium
AAAAAAAGATTTATGCCTTGATTTTGACAAAAATAGACTTCTCGGAGTGGACTCAACAATAGATTTTATAAGTTGTATAACTTCTCCAATTTATTCGGGGTGCGACTTTAAGTCGCACTCCGAATAGACATAGATATTTGGCGACCTGTGCATTCAAAATTCTAATTGTAAAAAAAAAGAGGAATATTCAATATTCAACATTCAATAATGAATATTCAAGTAAAAAATAACACTATCAAAGTTTTTTTTATTGAATATTGAAGTTTTTACTATCGTAAAAATGTATTGAATATTCTTCTTTATAATTCTACTTTACGAACTTAAAAATAAGCCCAAAGGGCTGACACATAATAGCCCAGTGCGTAGCACTGGGAATAAAAAAATGTGTATAAGCCCTGAAAGGGTGAAACGTTTCGCCCTTTCAGGGCTTAGTCCAAGACATTCATAAGGCACAGGACTGCGTCCTGTGTTGTTACGTGTCAGCCCTTTGGGCTTATTATCAATGTATTATAACTTCGTAAAGTAGAAATAATTACAATTTTTTTTTTGATTGCACAGGTCGAAAGGCACACTACTTACAATAAGTAAACTCTGATTTTAAAATTTATATCCGCCTTGATTTTTGGATAAAATATACTTCTCGGAGTGGACTCAACTTTGTTTTTTGCATCATCCTAATTTTTAGACACATGCAAAATTATTCATTGTTCATTATTCATTGTTTATGATTTCCAATAATTTCACTTTTACAACAGAGGACAACAAAAATATTTTTGTTCATAAATGGAGTCCTATAATTCAACCCATTGGTGTTGTGCAGATTGCACATGGTATGGCAGAACATTCGGCAAGATACCAAAATTTTGCTGAATTTCTTACAAGTAAAGGTTTTATAGTTTATGCCAACGACCACAGAGGGCACAAAGAAACTGCAGGAAGTGTAGAAAAACTTGGTTTTTTTGCTCACGAAAACGGCTGGAATCTTGTTGCCGATGATATGCGACAACTCACAAATATTATTAGTAAAGAGAATCTTGATTTACCAATATTTTTACTTGGACATAGCATGGGGTCTTTGCTCATAAGAACTTATATTACAAAATATAAAGACAAAATTAAAGGAGTAATTTTATCTGGAACTTCTGGCGAATCTGGTTTTATGATAAAAATGGGGAAATTTGTTGCTAAAACAATTGGTTCACTAAAAGGGAAAGAAATACCGAGCAAACTGCTTGATAGCATGTCGTTTGGAAAGTTTAACAATGCTTTTAAACCTAACCGCACAAAATTTGATTGGCTAAGTAGAGACGAAAATCAGGTAGATAAATATGTAAACGACCCGTATTGTGGCACTGTTTTTTCCAATCGTTTTTTCTACGATATGGTTTCGGGAGTAGATTATAATAATCAAAAAGAAAACATTGATAAAATACCAAAAGATTTGCCAATGCTTTTTGTTTCAGGAAATTCAGACCCAGTTGGAGACTTTGGTAAGGGAGTAAAGAAAGTATTTGAAGACTATAAAAATGCAGGTATCAAAAATATAGAAATAAAATTATATCCCGAAGCCCGGCACGAGATACTAAACGAAACGAATAAAGAGGAAGTTTATCAGGATATTGTAAACTGGATAGAGAAAATAATGTAAGTTAATAAATTAAATTATTTTATTAAGTTTGCGATTTAAGATAAAGAGAAGAAATATAATTGGAACGATATTATCTTTTTTTTTTGGCGTTTTTCACGAGTACCAAGCTAATTACTCTGTAATTAGCGTTACTTTTGAAATTCTAAAATTTCAAAAAAGCCTTGACACTCGTGAAAAACGCCTCTTTTTTTATGTCTGTTAAATTATTCCAATTTGCTTTACTAACTTTTTCATACCAGTTCATCAAAGCAAATGATGAGCAAGAAAATGTTGTGGTTTTTCTTCTTTTTTTCATTGCGATGAGTTGTTGCAATTTTATATTTGCAAAAATAATAAAAAAAGCAAATAAAAAATAATTTATTTGCTTTTAATAAATTTTATTGAAAAAAATTATAGAACCTTTAAATCTCGCAGTTATTTGGAAAAATAAGGCTTACTTATATGACTGTTGCTTCATCTTAATTTGTCTTTGTTTTATCAGTGATTTTCATATTATTAATTTTTAAATCTCTTATGTTTTCTCCTAAATATCCTTCATTGTCTATGTTCTGTCTTGGTACAAGAGTATAATAGTAAGTTTTAGATTCGTATCTTGCCTTACCATCTTTTTGATAAATTATTCGTAGCATTACTTTATAAGTATATTCATTAGAATAATTTCTAAGAAGGAAACGAGCATGTCCATTAGATGCTGTATATACTTCTGCTTTTACATCCTGCACTTGTTTTATACTTTGTGCCGTTACATTTTGATTTTGTATCATTAAAAATGATAATAAAATAATACTTGATATTAAGAACTTTTTCATTTTTATTTAAAATTAGTTTTAAGTTTTCCCTACTCTTAACGATTTTCAGGAATAAACTCGTCTAAAAATTTTATTTATACAGGTTTATTAGATTTATACCTGTTTTGCATTGTTTTCAATCATCAAACATTCCATCTCCTTCTTTTGATAATTCCATTAAATGATTAAATGCTTTATGAATTCGTTCTTCATAATTTTCAATAATAGACTTCCTAAAAGCCTGAGGAATTTCGTAAGAATATTGTGTAGAATTTGACCTTTCTAAATTGTGCCTTTCCCATCCCTTACGATGTTTACAGCCAGCAATTTCTCCCCAAACTGTAATTTTAAGACTATAGATATTAATTTGAGAAGAATAGGTTTTAAATTTCCAATTAGAAAAATCTTCAATTTTTGATAAAGGAATGACAATAGAATCAATAATATTAGTTTTGCTATATGATTCAAATTTGCGTTTACATTTACGTTCATCTTCCCATAAAGTAGCTTTTTTTATTACTTTGTTACAAGTATGCATATTCTTCTCAGGCCATAAAACACCATAATTATTATCGCTATTAAGAATACGACTATTATTAGCTCTACGATTTTCTTCATAACTACTTGAAACGTAATGATAATTAACAAATATTATTTTGTCATTTATAATATTGAAATAGGAATGATGCGAAACAAATTTTAAATTATGATTGTCCCAAAAATCATTAAGAGATAGTGTAGTTGGTATATTATTATTGTTAGATTCATTAAATTTATTGTATATCCATTCAATTGTCTCTGGTTTTGATTGACTAAAAATAGAATTTGAAATTAATGTTAGGAATATTAAAATAACTATATATTTTTTCATTACTTTTATATTAAAAATATTTCCTTACTCTTAACGATTTTCAGGAATAAACTCGTCTAATATTTTTATTTATACAGGTTTATTAGATTTTTGTCCTGTTTTTATTTTAATTATCTAACTGTTTCCATGCACTACCATTCCAACCATAAAAATGTGTGTTTAAAAATATCATTGTGCCTGCGCCACCAGCTGGAACAGGTGTTGTAGCACCATCAGTAATTCCAGAATAACCACCACTACTAATTTTTACAGCTCCATTCACGTCAAGACTTTCACTTGGACTATTATTTCCAAGACCAATACCAACATGAAAATTACTACGAGTAGTATATATTGATTGTCCAATCATGACATCGCCTGTTTCAAAGTGGAATCTAAAATGACGGTAGTCATTAAACGAACCATATTGGTCGCCACTGTTTGTGCTTAAAATATAAAAAGCATCACCATCATTTGTAAAAAAAGCTGCATAATCACCCCAAATTTGTCGGTAAGAATTTGGATGTATAGATGTAATTTCACCAGTAACTTCTAATTTAGTGTTTGGTGTCTCTGTGCCTACTCCAATTTTGCCGTTTTTAATAACCAAAGTGCTATCTACTGCACTGTAAAGAGTATCCATGTCGGCAGTCCAATCGGCAGACGTTTTTGCTGCATTTGAAAGTAAGGCATAAGGAACACTCAATAATTGACTTGTTCCCATCAATATGTCATTTACAGTTATTTCAACAAAATAATTATCTGCACCCCAATCAACTACGCTTAAATCTTCTACCGAACCAATATTTAAGTTTATTAAACCTTGTGCTGTTGTTGTTACAGTATGACTTTCTGTAAAAACTTCATCGCCTGATGCACTCCCTTGTAAAATTGCAATATCAACGGTTACACTTTCTTCTGCTATAATTGTTCCGTCTGCATTGTGTAAAACTGCTTGATACTTAAACATATTTGGTGCTTGTGCCAAAATTCCTGTTACTGCAAATAATATTGCGAATAAAATTAAAGTTACTTTTTTCATGTGT
>JAOZQN010000054.1 GCA_029932195.1 Bacteroidales bacterium
GATATTCTCACATTTTTTGAATTGTTAAAGAAAAAAATAACTTCGCTTAAATTGGTTAATTATTTATTTTAATTTGCCTAAGTAACCCGACAACTTTTAACTTGATAACTAAACAACACGATAACTTATAAAAATGCAACAATATTTAAAACTATTAAACCATGTATTAGTCAATGGTATAGAAAAAAAAGATCGCACAGGCACAGGCACAAAAAGTGTTTTTGGCTATCAAATGCGATTTGACTTAGAAAAAGGATTTCCTTTGATAACGACAAAAAAAACTCACTTAAAATCAATAATTCACGAATTATTGTGGTTTATAAAAGGTGAAACGAACGTGAAATATTTGCAAGAGAACAAGGTTAAAATTTGGAACGAATGGGCTGACAAAAATGGAGATCTAGGAAAAATATATGGCTATCAATGGAGGTCGTGGACTACGCAAAACTCTAATATAGACCAACTTAAAGAAGTTATAAAAAGCCTAAAAACAAATCCAAACTCTCGCAGACACATTGTAAGTGCTTGGAATGTTGGCGATTTAAACGAAATGGCTTTGCCGCCTTGTCATATATTATTTCAATTTTATGTTGCTGATGGAAAGTTATCTTGTCAATTATATCAACGTAGTGCAGATATTTTTTTGGGAATACCTTTCAACATTGCATCTTATGCCTTGCTAACAACCATGATAGCACAAGTAACTGGTTATAAAGTTGGCGAATTTATTCACACTTTGGGCGATGCACATATCTACTTAAATCATATTGAACAAGTAAAATCACAACTTGAAAGAGAGCCATATAACTTACCTGAAATAAAAATAAATAAACAAATAAATAACATAAATAGTTTTGAATATAAAGACTTTGAATTGATAGATTACATTGCTCACCCACACATAAAAGGTAAAATTTCTGTTTAAAAAATACATTTATCGGAGTGGACTCAAACTTTTAACTATACTAAAAAAGAATGAGTCCACTCCGACAAGTGTATTTTTGTCAAAATAAAGGCGGATACAAATTTCAAAACACAATGAGCATGTCTCATTGCACTTGCTGTAAATGAGTATTTTAAATTTTTTATCCAACGCCGAGTTTGGCAAAAAGACGCTTATCGGAGTGGACGCAAGGATTAATATTTTACTTTTTGAATTGAGTATTCATCTTAATATCAGAGTATTCAAAACTTCAAAATTTCACCCTTAATTAGTATAACTACTTATAAATCATAAAAAAAATGAAAATACAATTTAATATAAATTATAAAACTCAATACGGACAAGTTTTAAAAGTTGTTGGAAACACGTCATTATTAGGTGGTTATAAAAACAAGAAAGCAAAAACGATGCTCCTTAAAAATAAAGAGAAAGGAGGTTGGAGTTTGACTATTGATATTCCTGAGGGTGGAGAATTAAAATACAAATATATTTTGTGCGACAGTTTTAATTCTGTAAATTTTGATGAATTTGGAGATTACAGAAGCTTAATCATTCAAGGCTCTGAAAATAAGGCAATTATACTTAATGACTCTTGGAAATCTGTTACTGATAAAAAAAATGTTTTGTTCTCTTCTGCATTTACAAAGGCAGTTTTTAAACCTCAAAAATTAGATAAATCAAAATTTAAAAGTTTAAAAATTACTGATAATAAAAAAATTGTCCAATTTAATTTAAGAGTATCAAGAGTTAGTTCACATCATAAAGTTGGAATTATTATTAATCCTGAGAAAGATAAAAAAGTATTACTTTTAAATAATAAAAATTATCCGCTGTGGTCAAAAGAAATTTCAATTGCAAAAAGCAACTTTTCTACAAAATATAAATACTGTATTTATGATAGTAAACAAAAAAAAATAGTTCTTGAAGAATACGCATTGAGAGAATTAAAATTGTCAGATGCTTTCAGAGTATCTGATAATTATATGATTATAAAAAATGATGAAGACTTTAAATTTCCTCGTTATCCGTGGAAAGGTGGGGGAGTTGCAATTCCAGTGTTTTCGTTGCGAACGAAAAAAAGTCTTGGTGTAGGCGAATTTGCTGACATAAAATTGCTTGTGGACTGGGCTAAAAAAACAGGTCTCAAACTTGTTCAAATACTGCCAATTAACGACACCACAGTCAATTATAGATGGACAGATTCTTACCCTTATGCTGCAATTTCTGTTTTTGCTTTACACCCAATTTATATTAATTTGGAGAAGATAGGAAAATTAAACTCTAAACTTATTCAAGAAATTACCGATGAACAGAAAAAATTATTAAACAAAAAGGATTTTGTTGATTACGAAAAAGTTATGCAAGTAAAAACTCGTTTTTTAAAGCAAATATTTCTTCAACAAAAAGATGCTTTTTTTAATGATACCGAGTTTAAAAAATATTTTACCAAAAATAAAGACTGGTTAGTTCCTTACGCATCGTTTTCTTTTTTACGGGACTTGTATGGAACAGCAGATTTTGAAAAATGGGGACGATTTAAAAAACCTACAGATAAAACTTTTGAAGAATTAAATAATTCTAAATCAGAATATTATAATGATATTGCAGTTCATTATTTTATACAATTTCATTTACACAAACAACTTTTGGAAGCAACAAATTATGCTCGCAAAAATGGCGTAATTTTAAAAGGCGATATTCCTATCGGTATTTTCAGAAATAGTGTAGATGCCTGGACACAACCTGAGCTCTATAATATGAATAGTCAGGCAGGAGCACCGCCAGATGATTTTGCGGAAAACGGGCAGAATTGGAAATTTCCAACCTATAACTGGGGGGTAATGGCTCAAAATAATTACAAATGGTGGAAAAAACGACTTACAAAACTGTCTGCATATTTTGATGCCTATAGAATTGACCACATTCTTGGTTTTTTTAGAATTTGGGAGATTCCAAAATCACAGACGCAAGGAATTATGGGACGTTTTAACCCTGCTATTACTTTAACAGTCAATGAATTAAAAGATAAAAATTTTGGTTTTGATTTGTTTAGACATTGTCGCCCTTACATTAGGGAGCATATTCTTGATAGTTTGTTTGGTAGCTTAAAAAACGCTGTAAAACAGGACTTTTTAATAGAATCCAGCAAGGGGCAATTTCATTTGAAGGACGATTATAATACTCAATCTAAAATAGAGCAAAAAATTCTAACAAATTTGCAAGTTCCACCAGATGAGAGATATAGAAATAAGATTATTAAAAAAGGATTGACTTATCTTGTTAGCGAAGTTTTATTTTTGGAAGATGAGAATAAAACGAATGAATTTCATCCACGACATTCATTATTTAAAACACATTCTTTTAATGAGCTAGATGAGAGTTCTAAACATAAAATAATGGAAATTTACAATGATTATTTTTACTATCGCAACGAGGATTTTTGGCAAAAAGAGGCTATGAGAAAATTGCCCGAACTAAAAGAAACCACAGACATGCTTGTTTGCGGAGAAGATCTTGGAATGGTGCCTTCTTGCGTTCCAGAAGTTATGAATAATCTGAATATGTTGAGCTTAGAGGTTCAACGAATGCCAAAAAATCCAAAAATAGAATTCGGGCATCCAGTAAATTATCCATATTTGTCGGTTGCTACACCCTCGTCGCATGATACTTCTACAATTCGTGAGTGGTGGGAAGAGGATACAAATCGCACACAAAGATTTTATACACAAATACTTGGAGAACAAGGAGGTTCGCCATATTTTTGCGAAACTTGGGTTGCAGAAGCAATTATTAATCAACATAATTATTCACCAAGTATTTGGGCTATATACCCAATTCAAGATTTACTTGCAATGGACGATAAATTAAGAAGACAAAATCCAAAAGATGAGCGTATTAATGTGCCTGCAAATCCAGAGAATTTTTGGAAATATAGGCTACATCTTAATCTTGAAGATTTAATTAAAGAAACAGATTTTAATAATAAAATAAAAGAAATGATGAAGAAGTCAGGAAGGCTGAATGATTATTAATCTGTGAAATTATTCACCCTTTCACTTTGAGTGAAAGGGTGAATTTGCTTCAGCGAGTGTCAAGGTCAATGCCTTGTTAGTAAGTGAATTAATGTTTATCTGAAAAATTATCTATATTTTTAAGTAAATTAAATAATAAATTATGTAAATTTGTATTTTAAAAATAGTAACATTGAGTCCACGCCGAGAAGTGTATTTTAAAATTTGTATCCAACAACGAGCTTGCCAAAAAGATGCTTTTTGGTGTGGACACACATTTATAACAAAATAACAAAATGACAATACGACAAATTATAAAACAAACAGAAACACTCACTTATAATCAACAAAAAAAGTTAGCATCTTATTTTGTTCTAAAATACTTAAATCCTGATAATAATTTAATGCAATTATTTTTTTATAATCCTGATAGTGATATACAGGAAAATAGTATTATAAATAATAAAAATACAGAAAAAAGAAAAGTAAAATATTCTGGCGTTGAAGATTTAGGATATATTGATATGGAAAATTTAAGAAATGACATTTATTCACATCTATAAATTATGAAAAAAATACTTCTTGATACAAATATTTTGATATATTATATCAATAAATCTGGTGAGTTTAATAAACAAGTTACTGATATTCTGCAAAATAAAAATTACGAATTATATATAAGCACTAAAAATATTTCAGAATTTTTTGTTGTTATGACAAAATATAAAGTAGATTGGGATAATATTTTAAAATATATTATAGAAATTACAAATATTGCAACAATTATATATCCAAACAGCAATAGTGTAGCGATATTTAAAGAACTTTGCAAAAAATATAAGCCACATAGAAATCAAGTTTTCGACATAGAAATTATTTCTATAATGCTTGCAAACAAACTTGATATAATTGCTACATTTAACTATAAAGATTTTAAAAATGTAAGTGAAATTTCAATTTTAAAAGATTGTAAATAAAAATTTATGGAATAAAATAAAAAACTAAAATATTAAAATAAAAAGCGTTTAGCTTAGTTTCTTGTATCTAAAATCTGGTAAGTTTTAACTATCTCAAGAAATAAGACGAATGCCTACGCCTCTGGCGTGGGCTGTTCTTATTTGAGATAGTAGGTTTACCAGAACCTTAGATACAGATAAGTTACAGATCCCACGCTTTTTTTATGTCCAATTTTTAATTTTAACGCTTTTGTTGGGTTTCGGAAAGCAAAATATTAATATTATGAAAAAAAGTTTTTTAATTTCGATTTTATCTGTAATAATGTTGTCTGTTACTTTTGCACAACCTTATACTTTATCTAAAAATCAAAAATATCCAAGTGGTGGAGAAGTAAGTAATTGTGGGAAAGTAACATCAAGTGCATCAACGATGACTTTGACTAATATTGCATATTGCAATTATTCACATTGTTTTAAATTTGAAGAAGCTGGTGGCGATTTAAGTGATTGTTATATGACAAAAAGACTCAAATCAAAAGTAGAAAAATTAGGAGAATTAGTTTATAATGAATGGAATGGAGAATATAGAATTTTAATAACAGAAGCCTGGGATAACAACAAAGAACATAGTGGAAATTCATTACATTATGAAGGACGTGCAGTAGATATGGTTGTTGTGGATGCAGCCAATATAAGACATCCTGAAAAAATGGGACGTTTAGGCGGATTAGCTATTGAAGCTGGATTCGAATGGGTTTGGTATGAAAAAAATCATATTCACGCATCTGTAAAAAAATAAACAAAAAATAATTAAACAATAACTTCCATTTTTTCAATAACTAAAAATTATAAGATATGAAACATTATTTTTCAAAAATATTGATAATATTTCTATTATCAATATTACTATTACCAGCTTGCACAACAGTATATATGGTAAATATAAATGAAAAGGATAAAGAAGAAGTGCCATCAAGTGTTATAAGAGCTAAATTTAGGGTTGATAAAAAACCGCCACTTCGTAGAATTTTACCTTTCTTATCACCTATTCCAGCAGTTAATTTAGATAACGAAAATTTCTCAAGGCAGGAAAATGGTGATTACATTGCAAAAGAAGCACAGTTAAATGTGCAACCTAATCCGCAGTCGTTTCAAATTAATACTGTTTTATTATTAGATAATAGTTTAAGTATAGGCACTAATCTGCCAAAACTTCGCAGTGCTGCTATTGAACTAATCAATTTAAAACAAGATAATCAAAATTATGCAATAGCAATATTTTCTGGCGAAGATAAATTAAATTTAATTACTGATTTTACAAATGATAAAAATACATTAACACAAGCAATAAATAATATAACAGAACTCGGAAATAATACAACAAATTTATATGGTGCGATATATTATTCTTTGGAACATTTACAAAAAAAAGAGAATAATACAGATAAAGATCTTATGGCTTCGTATCAAGTAATAGTATTTACCGATGGTGCCGATAGAGCAAACATGATGGGTATAGAGCAGGTAGTTAGGAAACAAAAGGAAACTGATTATGAAATTATTCCTGTTGTTGTTAATAGTCCAGAGTTAGAAATAAGAAAAATTAGATTGTTAAGCACATTGCGAGATTTTTTTAATAGGGGAAAGTTCTATAAGGCTAATAGTTTTGACAAATTAAGTAAAGCATTTTTAAAAATGCAAAAAGATATGGTAGATTACGCTAATTCACATTATTATCTTGAATATATGTCGCCAAAACGTGGCGATAATGAAAATAATTATGAAATAAGAATAGAACCTCGATATATTTTGTGGAAATATATGAATAGAATGGGAGACAAAATTTTTAACTATGATAACAAAATAAAAGATGATTTCAATAGTAAAGATTTTTACTCTGTTAAACAAGGCATATGTGTAACTGCAAATAATGATTTTGAACAATCAGAGAAAATTTGGAACGAAAATATTATATATTTTAAAAGGAATAAAGAACAACGTATTTATCTTTTTTCTGTTGGTGGTAAAAATCCGCAGGCAAAATATGAAAAACCTGTTTTAGATAATGATAATTTTGAATTTAAAAAAATTGATGAAAATATAGACATTTACGACTGGTTGATTATTATCCCGAAGGGTAGACGTGGAGCCGAAAGCACATTAACAATAAGGGATGTAGAAAATGGATTTAATAAAACTATAAAATTAAAAATTAAATAGGGTATTGTTAAAATTGGAAAATAATAAATTATAAAGAAAAACCTACATGGTGTTTTTTTATTTGATAAAAAAATATAAAATTTAATAAAAAACAATTTAGTAAAGACGTTGCGTGCAACGTCTCTACAACTCTCTTGCAAATTGTTTTTTTGAAAAATAATATATTTTTATCTCATTTTAAAAATCATCATGTAGAGTAAGAAAAACTTTAACTATTTTATTTTAAAAATAAATTCAGACTTGTAATTTTTCTGATATTATTGGTTTATAATTTTTTAGACTACACGAACTACTACAACTTTGATTACAGCTACTACAATGACTTTTCCCTTGTTTTGTATCAATAAAAAATTTTACAGATTTATAAACTGTAAGACCAAAAGTTATTGATAAAATTATATATGTTATTATTTCTTGCATAGTTTTTTAAGTTTTTTCAACTTTGCCAAAGTTCTAAACTTTGGCAAAGTTTAGTTTATATAAAAAAGCTCCCTATTTGATAAGTTAAAAATGATATTATCCATGCCAGTCCAGTAGTGTAAACCATTGAAAATAAAGCCCATTTCCAACTTCCTGATTCTTTTTTTATTGCGGCAATTACCGCCAGACAAGGAAAATAAATAAGGATAAATAATATAAATGAAATACTTGCTAAGGGCGAAAATATTCTTTGTCCTATTTTATCGCCACTAATATATACCTCATTTTTAATTTTTTGTTTTAATGAATTAGAATTTTCATCAGCTCCATTTTCTGCCTGATATAAAACTCCCATTGTACTAACAACCACTTCCTTAGCTGCAATTCCAGTAATTATACTAACAGTCATTTTCCAGTCAAAACCGAGTGGTTGCATTACTGGTTGAACAAACTTACCTATTTTACCGATAAAAGAATTTTCTTGATGTATGGATATTTCTTCTAAATTAATTTGAGTTATTAAGCTATCTTTAAGCGTTTTGTCCTTTGAATATTCATTTTCTATTGTCGCTGATTTTTGCCCATATTCTTTATGAAGTTCTTTTTGCAAAGGAAAATATCCCAAAGCCCAAATAATTATTGAAGCAATAAGAATTATTCCTCCCATTTTTTTAAGATACTGTTTGCCTTTATTCCACATGTGTTTGGTGGTAGTTTTTATTGTTGGAATTCTGTAAGGCGGCAATTCCATAACAAAAGGAGTTTCCTCCGATTTGAAAAGGAATTTTTTGAAAATAATAGCAACCAAAATAGCAAGTAAAATTCCTACTCCATATATTGAAAATAAAACTGTGCCAGCATGTTTTGGAAAAACTGCACCAATAATAACAAGATATATTGGTAGTCTTGCACTGCACGACATAAGCGGATTTATTAGCATTGTGAGTAATCTGTCGTTGCGATTTTCTAAGGTGCGGGTGGACATTATGGCAGGCACATTGCAACCAAAACCCATCAAAAGTGGGATAAATGATTTTCCATGTAATCCTATTTTGTGCATTAATTTATCCATAATAAAAGCAACACGTGCCATATAACCAGTGTCTTCCATTAATGATATAAAAAAGAAGAGTATCAATATGTTAGGCAAGAAAACGATGACCCCTCCTACTCCACCAATTATGCCATCAACAAGCAAATCTTTGAGCATTCCATCGTGCATAAAATTGCTTATTTGGTCGCTAATAAACCCTACGACATATTCAATAACTGCCATCGGATATTCTCCAAGTTTGAAGGTAGATTGAAACATTATCCATAAAAAAAAGATGAAAATAGGAAAACCAAATAATTTATGTGTTAAAAAAGTATCAATTATTTCTGTTTTTTTACGCCTATCTTTTGCCCCTTCTTTGTAAGTTTCTTTTAATGCTCCTGCAATAAATCCATATTTTGCATCTGTAAGTAAAGTTTCGCTGTCTTCTTTAAGCCAGGTTTCTAATTTGTTTATCTGATCTTTAGTCTCTTCAATTATCTCATCTTTGTTGTTGCACTGTTCAATTGTTTTGTATGCGTCTTTATCTTTTTCTAATAATTTAAGAGCCAAAAAACGTGATGAAATTTTATCAGTAAGGTGAAAATTAGTTTTAACTTTTATTTTTTCCTGAATACTTCTTATAGCTTTTTCGGTTTCTTTTCCATAATTTATATGGATATGCCGAACGGTTGGAGAATTATCTTCAAAAACTTCAATTACTTGATTAAAAAGATGTTCTATACCTTTTCCTTTTGAACCAACAGTCGGAATTATTGGCACTCCTATCATTTTGCCAAAAAAACTGTAATCAAATTTATCTCCTTTTTCTAAAAGTTCGTCGTAAATATTTAGAGCTATCACAACTTTTACGTCCATATCTATCAGCTGCGTAGTTAGATACAAATTACGTTCTAAATTTGAGGCATCTATAACATTTATTACAATATCTGGTATCTCATTGATAATGTGCTTTCTAACATATAGCTCTTCGGGAGTGTAGGCAGTAAGTGAATAAGTTCCAGGAAGGTCGGTTATATTAAATTGATAACCATTTTGTTTAAATTTTGCCTTTTTTGCATCAACAGTAACGCCACCATAATTGCCTACATGTTCCTTAGAATTAGAAGCATAGTTAAAAATTGTAGTCTTCCCACAATTTGGATTTCCTATGAGAGCAATATTTATTTGTTTACCTTTTTCTTTGGCAGTTTTTATTAAGTTTTCATCGGTTGAAAAAGTTCCATTTGTTTCTGTAGATATATTTTTGGCTTCGTCCAAAGTTATAATATCAATCAAGTCAGCCTCACTTTTGCGTAGCGAAACTTCGTAGCCCATAATGTTGTATTCCACTGGATCTTTGAGGGGAGCATATTTTACAAGAGTAACAATTTTACCTTTTACAAAACCCATTTCAATAATTCTTTTGCGAAAAGCTCCTCGCCCTCGCACTTTTACGATAACTCCTTTTTCGCTATTTTTTAATTCCGATAATTTCATATAAGTATATTTACGATTTTTAAATTTACGATTTACGATTGGTTTACACCTTGTTGATAGTAAAATAAATATATAAAACCTTTGTTATAAACTTTATGACAAAATTAGCTTAAATAATAAAGCTATCAATACCTACTTTTAGGTATTTTAGTAATTGCTTATATAAATCAATATCCTAACGAAAAACTATTGCAAAGTTTTTATTATACGTAAAACAAATATATCCAATTAATAATAAGCAAGATAGACTTAAAATACACTATAAAACAATAATAATTACAAGCTATTTTAGGAAAGGATATATTTCGGAGAGTTACGGGAGATCTTCGGGAAGTTCTGGGAGCATTTCGGAGAGTTACGGGAGGTCTTCGGGAGGTTACGAGAGCATTTCGGAGAGTTACGTGAGGTCTTCGGGAGGTTACGAGAGCACTTTGGAGAGTTACGGGAGGTCTTCGCAGAGTTACGGGAGGTCTTCGGGAAGTTACGGGAGCATTTCGGAAAAAAAATAAGCTCCCGTAATTATTTTCTATGTTCCCCCTATTAATTTTTGACCTATTCTAATACAATAGATAAATGTTCTGATAAAAATAATTGTTAGTATAAATTAGGAATTATCAAAAAAAACGACTAACTTTGCAACTCGCACGTTCACAATAAGTCGGGCGATATGTGCAACTGCAAAAACAACAATAATTAAGAACTTAAAATTGAAAATTATGTATCAAAATACCTATTTGGGATATGGAAAACCACAAAACGGAAAAATCCTATATGTCGGATTTAGAGAAGGTGGAGATTTTATTGGTAACTTTTTTCATAGTAATCCCACAACTGTATGCCCTTACACTTATTGCAGGCTTACGCCTTGCAATCATACTTCATGTAGAATTAGAATTTGGGAAGATAATTTTAAGACTAATTTCGTTGATTTATCTGACCAAATAAATTACGAAAATGCTCATGTAAATGACCATATTTTACATTTCCCTTTCGGAGTTAAAACATGGACAAATTTAAATATAATTTCAATGAGTGCGGAAAGATTAATCACAAGCTTAAATGACAGGCATACACCTATCAATATTCCAATAACACCTAATAATTATAGTCCTTATCATTCTATTCCTCATTTATCTAAACATGAAGCATATCATCAATACAAAATGTTTCAAAATCATTCAAATGATTGTATTGCCCATATAACCCTTCCATTTTTGCCGAATAATTTAAGAATAACAAGAGCTAATTCAATTATGTCTCAATTGTGCAATGCGATAAGTAATTATCAATGGAAAGCAATTGTAGTATATGCAAAAAATCAAAACATCAGAAATTTGCTTAATGGACATTGCGGTTTTGATATTTCTACATTTTCTCAAATCCCCAATATCCAGAGCATAAATCAGGGCGAATTTAATAGTATTCCTATTTTTAATTTTGTTGCAGCAGGCGGAGCAGGACAACCAAGTCATGAAGCTCTGTTTGAATTAGGTCAAATAATTCAAGATTTGTAATCTTTAATAAAAAACAGATAAAATGAAATATTTTAACACATCAGGTCCCAATATACCAGAAGAACATTATACAATTCAACGCCCCAAACTATTAAAAAAAGGTATTGAACTTGTGGATAGAAAAAGATATTTTACAATTTGGGCACCAAGACAAACAGGAAAAAGCACATATTTTATTCAACTTGCGGAAAAGTTAGAACAGCAAGGTTACAAAGTTGCTCAAATCAGTTTTGAAGGTTATACTGAAACTTCAATAGAAACATTTACAGAAGAGCTTACATACCAACTAAATATTTTTTGGAATACAAATTTTGCAGTAACAGAATTACCCAAAATATTTAATGAAATCACAAAGATAAATGATAAAAAATGTGTTTTAATAATTGATGAAGTAGAAGGAATAAATCCAGAATATTTTGGAACTTTTTTACATTCTATACGAAGAGTTTATCATTCGAGACACAAACATTGTTTGAAAAGTGTTATTCTTGTAGGAGTGAAAAATATTGTCGGAGTTGTAAATGATAATGCAAGCCCATTCAATATAACAGATAACTTGAATGTTCCATATTTCACAAAAGATGAAGTCTTTGAACTTTTTGCATTACATGAAAATGCAACAAAACAAAAATTCAATGATGATGTTAAAAACAAGATTTGTCAGATAACAGCCAATCAACCTGGATTGGTAAATGGTTTTGCAAACAAACTGATTGAGAACAATCCTGATAAGAACGAAATTAATTACAACGATTATCTACAAGTTGAAGATTGGTATTTAACAGAAGTTATTGATAAAAACTTTGCAAACATTTTAAATAAAGCTAAACAAGAAAGAAATTTTGTAGAAAGGTTGCTTTTTACGGAAGATGAAATTCCTTTTGAAATAGACAGAGAAAGTATTAAATTATTACATACAAATGGACTAATAAAAAAAAATAAATATGGTTTTGTTACTTTTTGGGTTCCGTTTTACAAAAAAAGATTATATAAAGCATTTTATCCATACACAAATGGAGAAAAAAAACAAATTAGCAGAACTATTTTTGCAGAAGAATACTTTACTGACAAAGGCGACTTAAAAATAAAAAAGCTAATCGATACTTATAAAGACTATGTAAAAAGGCGTGGTTTTAAAGTATTTATGACAACAGATAAAAATGGTAATTATAAATCACTAAAAGAAAGTGCTTTAATATATAGTTTTGAGACTTATATTACTGCAACAATGCGGGAATTGAAAGGAAAAATATATAGGGAAGCAGACACTGGATTAGGCAAAAGCGATATAATTATAAATATTGCAAATGACGAATTTCTAATTGAGACCAAAGTTTATTACAGTCCCGGACGATTTGAAGAAGGAAAAAAACAGCTTGCATATTATTGCAAAAGTCTCAACTTAAATAAAGGTATTTATATAATTTTCATTCCGGAAAATATAAAATATCCAAAAGCGATAAAAGAACAAACAGAAAATATTAATGATATTGAAATTACAAGTTATTTGATAAAATACGATGAAACAAAATGGTAATACGAATGAAAGAAAAATGCACATATCATTGTGTTTAAAGTAATTTTATTTTTTATGTTGTAGTTTTTCGCTACGCTTTAAACTACAACATAAAAAACAAAACTACTCAAACACATACACGATGTGAAACACATCACATCATTGTAAAACATACGAGTTGCAATTTTTTTGATAAACCAAAAATAATTTTGCTTAGAAATATTATTAACCATTGATGATGTAATGCAGATTAAATTAAAAATTCTTGCACTATTTTTTTATTATATGCTTTCCAGCCCCCTCTAAAATCACGAGCAGATATTTTTATGTAGTGCTCCATTTCCTTGGAATTTAATTTTTCTAATAATTTGTTATAATCTCCATCATATTTTATGCAGTATCCCGAGTAAAAAGTTGCTTCTTTATTTTCTGATAAAATAAATTTTGGTTTTTTATTCATTGGAGAAAATAATATTTTTTTGCCAAAACTGGTTGTCAATCCTTGACTTCTGCCAAAAGCATACCATGCAGTTTTATTTGGTTTGCCGTTGTCTCGTTTGTCCAAAGTTTCTTTTACTGATAATAAATATTTATAAGCAAGAGGAAATTTTATTTCTAATTCCTGTTCTGGAATAATTGTTTTTTTATCAGATTCATTTTTATAAGGAAATAAAACATATTCTTTTATCGGTTCGTTTCCTTGTTTTAAAAGTGAGGCTTTTATTATTGGTTTGCAAATTTCTTTTTCAAGTTCAATCTCTCCTTGCAATCTTGATGATAAGATAAAAGTGTTTTCTTTTTCTTCAATAAATTTTAAAATATACGCCTTGTCGGCAAGCGTAGTAATTCCAACATGGATATTACAGATATCCCCAAGTCGTTGTTTATTAGCATTTTGATTTGAAATTTCAATAATTGACAATTGCCAAAATTTCTGATGTTTTATCTCGTCAAAATTAATTTTTCGTTCCTCAAAAGTTTTTTCGGAGTTTGCCATTTGAAATAAAAAACTATTACTTGTTTTTTTATCAAAAATAGTTATTGCACTATAAGTTGTGGCATTGTTAAATAGCTGAATATCACCATAATTAGTAATTTGTTTTATGTTTTTATTTTTAACAAAAAAAGCTCTTAATTCTTTTGCTGTTTCGGTATTAAAAAATGTGTTTGGTGTAATAAATCCACAAATTCCGTTTTTTGATAACAATCTGTGAGCCAGTTCATAAAAAGCAATGTAAATATCGGTAGAACCAGATTTGCAAAAGTTGTAATTTTCCTGAATATAAGTTCTTTGCTCTTTTTCTAAATGTTGAATTCTTATATATGGTGGATTTCCAACTATAAAATCATATTTTTCATCTTTTATGTATAAAGAATTTTGAACTTTTAAATTCCAATTTATTTTAATATTGTATTCTTTTATAATTTCATTTAACTTGTTCTTTGCAATTTCAATAGCTTCGGCATCAGTGTCCCAGCCATAAATTTTTTCTAAATTAGTTTTATAATTTTCTTTTTCCGAAAACTTTAAAATTCTTTTTACAATTATTTCCAAAAAACGTCCATCTCCACAAGCAGGGTCTAAAATAGTTTTACCCAAAATTAGAGGATTATTAAAACCAACATTGTCCAAAATTTTATCTACTATATAATAAGGTGTATAAATTTGTCCTTTGAGTTTTTCTTGCGAATATTTTTTTTGTAGAGATGCCATGTTTTTTTAATTAAAATAAAAAAATGAAGAGCTAAGAAATTGTCAAAAAATTAAATTTATATTTGCCTCGTGCAGGTATTTTCCACCTGCACGCAACAATGTATGTAAATGCAGTCAGGTGAAAAACACCTGACTGAGGCAAAAAATCCGACAAGCTAATTCACTTTAGTTTTGTATTTTGCTTTCCTTCTTTTTTTATTAAAAACTACTATTTAAAGAAAACGAAAATCCATTTGAGGCAGGAACTGTTCGGCAAATCCCTCCTACACAGACTACTCCTTCTCTTTGTTTTCCGTATCCAAACTGCAAACGGGTTGCATTTTTTTTGTATCCAAAAGCAGAGCTGTAATAATGTATTCTCAGCTCTTCGTGGTCGTTTCCGTAGTTATATTGGTCGCTTACAGAAAAAAACCAGTGTGGGGAAATGGTATATTCTACAAGAGCCATTGCCCAGTCGCCCATGTCTTGCTCAGTCATAAGTCCTTGTAATTCAAGTCTTATAGAATGCTTTCTTTTTATTTTATAAGTAATGTCAAATACTCCAATATTTGTGTAAACGTTTTCGTATCCAGGTTTTCCTCTTACCACATCAAAATTAAATATTTGATTTTGATATACTGCCGAAAATTTAAACTTTTTATTAACTTTTTTATCTATCTGAAAACTAAAATCTTGATAATAAATTTCGTCTCCTATGGAAAAATAATCAGAAGTATATCCGAGAGTTCCTTTTTGTCCAATTTCTATGCCTTCAGCAATAGCTTTTTTATCTAAACTATTTGCTTGTGAGAAGTTTAACGAAAGATTTGTTCCATATTTTCCACCAAGAAGGCTTTTTTTCTTAATTTTATAAGTAATTTCTGTTTGAAACCCAACTTCTCCATTTGACTGAGTAGCATACGGATACATTGCCGAAAGTGCGTAAGTGTGATTTTTGGAAACATCTGGTAAGTAGTTTATATTTAGGTCTTTCAGGTTTGCAGTTCTGTCGGAGCGGAAACTCATGTTGTCAATTCTTTTGGCACTCACAAAAATACCAAGTCCTTTTTGCGAATAAGCAGCATTTACGAGAAGTGCCTCGCCGTTTTTGTAGATATAATTATTATCAGCCGAGGGGTCGTTGAATTTATAGGCATATTCTCCCGACAGCGAAAATCCTCTATGCGAAAGCATTAATCTTCCAGAAGTTGCGGCTACATTTTCTGGCAGTTTTAATTTTAATGTTGTAGTATCGTTTACAGTAACGTATTGTGTTTGCTCTTTTTGATATTTACTTATAAAACCTCCGCCAAAAGTGAGTCTTGTTTTTGCCGATTGTAGTTTTTCAAATATTTCATTTACAGCTATTTCACCGTCAATTCCTCTCACAAGTCCTTTGTTGTTAACAAAAGAATATCCGTTTTCGTTTTTGCTAAAAGCATATCTTTGTCTTCCTATAAGCCCTTTTAAATAGACACCTTTATATATGTTTGCTTTTACTCTCACTCCTTCCATTGCGTTGTCGTAGCCAATATTTTTATCTTCATAAGTCCTGAAAATAAAGCCACTACCAAATTGTTCGTAGAAATTTCCGATAGTTATATCAAAACCGTCTGTATTGTAGGAAAGGTATCGGTATGGGATTCCAAAGCCATCTGTTTTAGAGTCGTAGCCTTGCAGTGGATTAAAATATCCTTCATATCTCACCCCTGCTTTAAATTTCCCATTGGTATAATTAATGTTGGCATAAGAATTCATCAACATTTTTTCGGGTGTTTCTTCTGCTCCAATTATTGTATCTTGTGAATATGTTTGCATATTCATCTGAAAATTACCGCTTACAGTTCCTCCACCTTGTGCGAATAAATTTGCCGAAGCAAATAATATAACGATAAAAAATAAAAAGTGTTTTTTATTCATGTTTGATAGCTTTATTTTATTGAAAAAATTAAAAGCAAAAATAGAAAAAAAATTACAAGAAAAAAGTTTTAAAAACGATTTATTCGTTTATTTAATTCTGTTTTAAGATTGCTGTTAATTCATGAAAAATTAGCCTTATCTAAGCTATTTAGTCATTAAACAATTGTTTTACTGCAATATATGGAGTTAATTCTCCATTAATTGTTTTTTGTTCAAGTTGTTTTATTTTTTCCATTTTATTTTTATAGAAATCTGTTTTTAATTTATCAATAATTGTTTCATGCAACCATCTTACTGTTTGCTCTTTACGATTGTTTTCAAGGAAATTATTAGTCCCAATTGTTTCAAAATATTTTTCGGTAGTTTTCCATACGTTATCAATACCAATATTCTCTAATGCAGAGACTAACGAAACCGTTGCTATCCAATTAGATGCCTTTGCAGGAAAATAATGTAGAGCATTTTTAAATTGTGTTTTAGCAAGTTTAGATTTTAGAATATTATTTCCATCAGCTTTTGTAAATATAATAGTGTCAGCCATTTCCATAATTCCTCTTTTTATACCTTGTAGCTCATCGCCTGCACCTGCAATCATTAGTAACATGAAAAAATCTACCATAGAATTTACCAGCGTTTCGGATTGCCCAACTCCTACTGTTTCAATTATAATAGTATCAAAACCAGCGGCTTCGCAGAGGATAATTATTTCACGAGTTCGGCGAGCCACTCCTCCAAGTGTTCCGCTTGTGGGAGAGGGGCGGATAAAAGCATTTTTATTTGTGCTTAGAGTTTCCATTCGTGTTTTATCGCCAAGAATACTACCTTTTGATTTTTCGCTACTTGGGTCTATTGCAAGCACACATAATGTTCTGTTTTGCTGTGTAATATAGTTACCAAAAGTTTCTATAAAAGTGCTTTTTCCTACTCCTGGAATTCCTGTTATTCCTATTCTTATAGAATTTCCAGAATAAGGCAAACATTTTTCAATTATTTGTTGTGCTATTTTTTGATGATTTTCTAAATTGCTCTCTATTAGAGTTATAGCCTTGCTTAAAATTGTTTTATTTTGTGATATAATTCCTTCAACATAATAATTTACAGAATATTCCTGTTTTTTTAATTGCTTAAATTTGTCTATATTTTGTTTTTTTGAAATCACGGGTAATTAGAATAATTAATAATTATAACTTATTTCACTCTGTAAATAATCCATTGATAATCCATAAGCCCACCCCCAACCCTCCCAAAGGGAGGGAGCTTTGCTTTCCCTTTGGGAAAGGTAAAAAC
>JAOZQN010000525.1 GCA_029932195.1 Bacteroidales bacterium
TTATTAACACTAAAAAAAAAGATATATCTAATTTGCAATCAGGAGTTTATGTTGTTAAAGTAGAGTCTGAAAATAATGTGGGGATAAGTAAATTTGTGAAATAATACGTAGATTACGTATATAAATTAGGTTTTTAAGTATTGATTTTTGTTTTTTTATCTCCTATTTTTGTATTATAAATTAAACATCACTTCTTCATTTAAGTTGAGGAGGTAAATAATCAATCAAATTATTTATTAACCATTTAATTTTTATTATCATGAAAAAAAATCTTTTAAAAACAGGTATTTTATTTTTAATTATGGCATTTAGTTTTGGAACTTTTGCCCAGTCAATAACAATAATGGGAGAGGTTACAGATGCAGAAGGTTTGCCAATAAGTGGACAAGAAGTATTAATTATGAATAATGATAGCTCTAATTTTGTGCTTGTTGCAGTAACAAATCTAAATGGATTTTATCAAGTAAGTTTTGTAAATGCGGAAAATATAGAATCTCTAATTGTGCAAGCCTTTAATGAAAATTGTGATGAGTATTTTTCTGAATTTGTGCAAATTAATCCAAATCAAAACGAATATACAGTAGATTTTAGTTTTTGTGCAAACAATGTTCCAACAGAGTGTGTTATTGATTTTTTCTATTATCAACCAAACAACGACCTTACAGTTGAATTTGAAGGATTTTCAAGCGATACTTTATACGGTTGGACATGGAATCTTTATGGCGATGTAACAGCAACAGGACAATTTGTTTCAGTTGATTTTCCTGGAGAAGGAGAATATGAAGTAACAGTATCTGCCACTTCTGATGAATGTGGAACAATTTCGGCAACTCAGTTAATTTTTATTGATGATGCTCCTTTGGGAGATACAACTCGTTGTTTTGCAGATTTTTATTATATGATTGACAGCATTAATCCTAATTTATTTACTTTTATAGATCAATCATGGGGAATGGGAGAAATTACAAGCTACGAATGGGATTTTGGCGACGGAACTACAGACAACGGCGAATTTGTGCAACACGAATATACCGAAGAGGGTGAATATTTTGTAGCTCTTACAATTACTGCTGGTGATTGTTCTGCAACTTGGGAAGATGTAGTTTATGTTGGTGAAAACACTTGGTATCCAGAAGATTGTCAAGCATTTTTCATGGCAGATTATGACTACGAAAATTATCAAACAGTTAATTTTGAAGACCTATCTTGGGGAGCAAACGGACAAATTATGGCTTGGGAATGGAGCTTTGGAGACAACACAGCAAGCTCATTGCAAAATCCTTCTCACACCTACAATACTGATGGTGAATACCTTGTAACTTTAACAATTTTTGCCGACAGTTGCACAAGCACTTTTGAACAAGTAGTTTATATAGAGGACTATGAATGGGGCGACTGCCAAACAATTTTTTATCCTGAATTTAGAGATGGATTAGGTGTTCAATTTTACAATCTTTCGCAACCAGAACCAACTGAAAATTACTGGCTGTTTGGAGATGGAGAAACAAGCGAAGAAGCAGAACCATTTCATGTTTACACAGAAGAAGGAATTTATTTTGTAACTCTTTTTACAGGTATAGATAGCTGTTTTAGTGCCTTTGAAATGGAAATACAAGTTGGTTTAGATAATTCTAAAATGACTTCTGAAATAATTAGAGCCTATGCAATTACAAGCGAAGGAAGCCCTATTGCAACAAGTGTAGAAAATGTTAATTTTGAAACTTCAATTTCGTTGTATCCAAATCCAGTTTCAGATAAATTAAACATCAATATTAATGAAAATGTAAACAATGTAAATGTTAGTATTTATAGCATTACAGGACAATTAGTTATTACAAACAATTTTAACCAAAATAACATAACAATAAATACTGCTAATTTAAACAGCGGTTTATATGTTGCAAAAATTATGGTTGATGGAAAATCAAGTTCAGTTAAATTTGTAAAATAATAGTAGTTTTTTCATAATTTAAAATGCCCTGCGAAAGTTGGGCATTTTTTTGTTCTGATTTAGTTTTTTATGTGAGATAAATATATTAATCGCAATAGAAGTCCCCATTACTTATTTGTTAGAAGGCACAAGAATTTTGGGACTAATCCATTTTCCTTTCCAATCCTCTTCAGGAATAATATTGTCATTTTTATCTAAAAATAGCCCATCTATATTTTTATTTATTTTCCAACATTTTCCTTCCATAACTGCTTTTTTTACAATTTTTTGTAACTCTACGGAAGGTGTTTTTTTATTTGCCTTTCCAATATCTATCCCGATTCTATTATTTCTCAAATCCATTTCGCAAGCCACCGAGTCGGGTAATTTTCCTTCTTCCAAAAGTTTTTTGTCGTAATCAATTTTATTACCTTTTTCGTGGGCAATTCCAAGTTTTTCAGCCTTTCGTGGACTCATTTTTTGAGTAAGCATAGCCATCCAAAGTGTGTGTCGGTAAGCATCAACTTGCCCTCCGTTGTAGTCGCCGTCAAAATCGGGGTCGTTGATAGCTCCGTTTGAAATCTGGCGAGCTTCTTTGGATATTTTCCACGATTTCAGGACTACAAAAGGGTGTGTAATTATCCATATTTTTTCGGGACGATGGAGGTCTTTAAATTTTTGTGCATAATTTTTAATAGGAAAAGCCATAATTATAAGTAAAATTATTATTTTTGTAAAATATTTGGGAATTTTATTGTTAAATTGTTTTATTGTTAAATTGTTTTTCAATTCTATTTCCATTGTATTGTTATTTCTATTGTTTTTTAACTGTATTTTTATTGTATTTCACTCTTCTCATGAACAAAATTAAGCAATTAATTCTTGACGAAAAAATAATTCTTTTTATAATTATTATAAACTCACTTACCATTTTTTTTGAGGGCTTTGATGAGTTTGGACATAAAATACAATATACTATTACTCTTATAGATAGCTTAATTACTGTAGTTTTTATACTCGAAGCTATTGTAAAAATAAAGCATTATGGTTGGGAAAGGTATATAAAAGAAAATTGGAATAAAATGGATATTATTTTAGTTATCTTATCTTTACCTTCTTTGGTTTTATTATTTTTCCATAATATTCATGCTGATTTGAGCTTTTTGCTTGTTTTAAGGATTTCACGAGTTTTTAGATTTCTCAGATTTTTTAAATTTATTCCAGGCATAAAGCATTTATTAAAAGGAATTTTGAGAGCATTAAAATCATCCTTATTTGTTTTTATTCTGTTTTTTATATATAATTTTATAATTTCAATAATTTCGTGTTATTTTTTCAAAGAAGCTTCGCCAGACCTTTTTGGTAACCCATTAAAGTCTTTCTATTCCACGTTCAAAATTTTTACGGTTGAAGGCTGGTATGAAATCCCCGATTTGTTATCAAAAAATATGGATACAATTTCCGCTATTTTAGTGAAAACGTATTTTATATTAATTTTAATAACAGGTGGAATTTTTGGGCTTTCGCTTGTAAATTCTATCTTTGTAGATTCTATGGTTAGCGACAACAACGACGAATTGGAGGCAAAAGTAGATGAATTAAATGAAAAAATAGATAAATTAATAGAAAAAATTAATAAAAAGGAATAGAGTGTGTAACATACTGGGGGGAAGTGTTACAAGTTGCAGGTTGCAGGTTACAAGTTTCAGAACTCACAAAAACGGCATATTTATCGAAAAACAATCGCAAATTGAATGTCAATTTTTATGTATGGTAAAATTGTGTTTATAGCTGAATTTCAAGATTTTGCTTATGATAAAATCTTGAATTAATTAACATCTAATTTGCGATTTAAAATTAAAAAAAAAGCTATTTTTGTGAGTTCTGAATTTCGCAAAGCGGAACAAGAGTAGTCGTTTTTTATAATAAACATGAAAAATAATTACACCAAATTACAATTTATAATCGCATTGCGAAACCTGTAACATGTAACTTGCAACCAAACTCCCCCGATATGTTAGGCAAATTAAAATAAATAATTACCCATTTAAACTTGTTCGGTTTTTGCTTTATTCGCAAAAAATCGACCTGTGCAATCAAAAATAAATTGTAATTTTGAAGAGGAATATTCAATATTCAATACATTTTTACGATAGTAAAAACTTCAATATTCAATAAAAAAAACTTTGAATATATTGTTTTTTTACTTGAATATTCATTATTGAATATTGAATATTTTTCTTTTTTTTTCACAACAAGAATTTTGATTGCACAGGTCGCATTTTTTACAATTTTTGGCGTTTTTCATATTAGTCTACTAAAGTTTCGGAGTTGATAAAAAGATGTAAATCAATGTTTTATTTTTTATAA
>JAOZQN010000526.1 GCA_029932195.1 Bacteroidales bacterium
TAAAGAAATTCTTAACTTAATTGCTAGGTCAAATCATTGTCCTGTGTAGTTACCACTTTTTTTTATTGCAATAGGGTTGTCTGCAAGTTTACCTATTGTTATCTCACTGAAACAAAGAGGTTTTTATCTTACAACTTCTTTTCCTTTTTTTGCAATTGGCTTTGCATTTCTTGTTATTCCTTTTTTGCAAAAAAATATTGAGAAGATAAAATTTTTATCAAATAAAATATTAAAATTTTTAGTAATTGGACTTTTTTTTGTATCTATTTTTGCAAATATTTACTTCTGGGGTAAGCCACAAAGAAATATAGACAAAATTTATGATGTGAAAAAAGTTTGTGAAATTGTTCCTGAAAATTCAACTATAAGTATATGTCAAAAAACATATTATGACTGGTCTTTGCATGGGTATTTTGCTCGGTTTTCTAACATTAGCATTTCAGATTTAAGTGAAAATAAATTCTTGCTTTTAGATAAGAATTGCACGGATAAGGATACTTTAGATTATAAAAAAATTGACCTTGAATTAAATAATTATTTTTTATTTGAAAAAAAATATTAATTTTGAACTAACTTTTAACTTTACAATTTTAGAGAAGCTAAATGAAATTAAGACTACAAACAAAATTATTGGTAACAATTTTATCTGCAACAGTTTTTGTATATGTTATTGCTTTTGGTTTTATAATTTATAACATAAGTGTAGCAACTACCGAAAATGCTGTTGCTCAGACTAATTATTTATCTGAGCAATCTGCAAAATATTTTGAGGAGATATTGAATAAAGATGTAGAAATACTGAAAGCATTAAAAAATACATTTAGTAATTTTAATGATTTATCAGATGAAAGGCGTGTAGAACTCCAAGAAGATATATTACGAAACGTGATGCGAGAAACACCACAATTTGCAGCACTTGGTTTAAATTGGGAAATTTATGCTCTGGACTCTTCGTATCATAAACCTTATGGTCGTTATCGTTATCTATTTCATTGGGACGGAGGAAAACTTATTCAGAAAATAGATACAATGAATATAGATGGAGATGATATAAACAGCTTATATAGAGAGATTAAAGGAAATAAAGAATCTGTAGTAACCAAAATATACTACGATAGTTACACAGGCTTAACAGAAGACCAAATTTTGATGGCAAGTATAGCAATCCCAATTGTTAACGATAATAGATATGAGGGACTTGTTGTGGGAGATATAACATTAAGTCGTTTTGATAAACTTATTTCAGAAATAAAACCATTGAAAGAAACAAAAACGTTTCTAATTTCTAATGAAGGTAATTTTGTCGCTTTTTTTGACAGCAAATTTATAACTAAATCTGTTTCAGAGTATTACAAATCAGAAGAGAAAGAGTATAATATCCTAGAAAATATAAAAGAAGGAAATCCTATTTCTTATTTCACTACCGATTCCATTGGAAATGAATATTTTGTAACTTACAAACCAATTGATATTGGAGGTTTTAAAATGCCTTGGTCTTTTGGAATGTCTATTCCTCTCAGTATTATTAAAAAACAGTCTAATAGGCTAATGTTTATTTCTTTAATTATTGGATTTGTGGGACTAATTTTTGTTTCATTTGTTATTTGGATTATTGCCAGGCGAATAACAAAGCCATTATTTAAAACCACTGAAATAATTAAAAAATTAACGAAAGGTGGTATATCAGAAGAAGATAAGATAACAGATTTGAGCGGCGACGAAATAGGAGAGATAGGCGACTCTCTCAACTCTTTGATTGATGGATTAATTAGAACTGCCAGTTTTGCTAAAAGTATTGGTGAGGGAAATTTGAATGCAAAATTTGAAGTTTTGAGTAAAGATGATATTCTTGGAAATTCTCTTCTTGAAATGCGTAAAAGTCTTAAAATAGCAGAGATAGAAAATAAAAAACGACATAAAGAAGAAGATATACAATCATGGATTATTAAGGGAGAAACTCAGTTCTCCGAAATATTACGAGAGCATAATCAAAACATAGTGGAACTCTCTTATCAAATTATAAGTAATTTAGTTAGATACACGGGAGCTACGCAAGGAGGCTTATTTGTTATAAATGATGATGATAAAAAAGATAAATATATTGAACTTGTATCAAGTTATGCTTATGATAGAAAAAAAATATTAAGCAAAAAAATTAGAATGGGAGTTGGTCTAATTGGTAGAGCAGTAGAGGAATCCGAAACAATTTATATGACCGATGTTCCCAACGATTATGTAAATATAACTTCTGGACTTGGCGAAAGAAATCCGCAAAGTATTTTAATTGTGCCACTAAAATTTAACGAAGTTATTTATGCGGTTGTAGAATTAGCTTCTTTTTCTGATTTTAAGGCACATATAAGAAAATTTATAGAAAAAATAGGAGTTAGCATTGCTTCTACAATTGGAACAGTAAAAATAACTATGCAAACTTCCAAACTGGTAAAAGAATTAACAACACAATCGCAAGAGCTTGCTGCTCAGGAAGAAGAGATGAGACAAACAATGGAAGAAATGCAAGCTACACAAGAAGAAAGCACTAAAAAGATATCTGAACTTGAAAACCTTACAAATGCAATAAACGAAGTATCTTATATTGCGGAATATAATTTGGACGGCAAATTAATTAATGTTAATGACAACTTTGTTAATCTAATGGGAAAATCAAGAGATGATATGCTCGGGAAATTCCAAGGTAGTTTCTCCTCAAACAAAGATAAACGAAAAAGACAATATGACGTTTGGGGAAGAGTAATGAATAACGAAATAGTGAAATTTAATCAAGAAATAGAAATTGATGGAAAATTAATTAAACTAAATGAAGTTTATGTTCCAATTTATGATGAACTTGGTGAACTAGTAAAAATATTAAATATTGCAACAAAAGTAGATTAATTTAGGAGGGAGGATTTTTAGGAAGGAGGTTGGAGGAGTGAGGGAGTTAGGTTGGAGTTTATATTTATAAAAAAAGTCCTAAAATCCTCCTTCCTCCAACATAAAATCCTCCAACCTAACTCCCTCCATCCTCCTTCCTAAAATCCTCTGTCCTAACTATAGACAAAGTAGCTGCTACGGTAGAAATTATAGAAACAAAAGCTGCTATTGATACTCCACAAAATGGAATTAGTAAAAATAACGAAAAAACAGAACCATTAGAAAGAGCAAGTCCTTTATTTGTGCGAACATATTTTACGCTTTCCGAAACTGTAAGTCCTTTACGCTCATTGGTATAATCCATAAATGAAAAACCATAAAAATAAGACGAGACAATAAATAGCACAATTGGGGTAAACCAACCTATAACTGGTATAAAGCTAACAAACAGCAAAATAACTACAAAAAACATTTCAATAATCATATTGCGAGAGGCAATTAAAACTCCTCGCAAAACATCTGAAAAAAACTGTTTCCATTCAAAAGGAAAATCTTTACCTGTGAGGATATTATCCACACGCTCAGATAGATAGGATAGGAGTGGCGAAAATAAAATCATTATTATATGCCCACTCAAATACATAAAAGCAACAAAAAATAGAACTGTTATCAATATTCCAATTATTGCAAAAAAGAATTCGTTAAAATACTGATGTCCCCAGAAGTTTTTTGTTTCAAAATCAATCCAAGTTTTAAATGCCTTAGTAGCAAAATTTATGAGTTTTATTGTAGCTCCAAAACCTCCAAGTAAAAAGATTATATTCATAAATAATGGAACACCAAAATATACAAAAAGATTATTTTTAAAAATAAAAACAAATGCCTTATAGTATGATTTATAGCCAATTAATAGCTGTTTTGTAAATTTATTATTCATTTTTTGTATTGTTTAAAAAAATGTTGAGTTTTTAGTTAGTATCTTAATCCTGAAATCGTTGTTTTTTTTGGCATAATATTATTCAAAACTTCAAAACTTCAAAACTTTTCCAGCTTGTCTGGGTTAGGTATCTATACTTACAAAAACTCTTTTATTGTGAAAAAGTTTTGCAAATATGCAAAAAAAAAACGAAAATAAATAAATGAAGCAAAATATGGTTTGAGATAGATTTATTTTTCACAAAAAAGATTGGTAGCAATTTGGAATTGTTGAAAAAATGGTTAACTTTGTAACTCGCACACTCACAGTGATTTGGGTGTTAGGGGCATCAGCAAAAACACACAATACCAACCAAGTAATTGTTCGTTTAATAAACATAAAAAGAAAAAGCATGAAGAAAATTACAATTTTATTTATTTTAGTAACTGAAGTTTCGGAGTTTGTAAATTCTTTATTTAAAGCTCATTATTAAT
>JAOZQN010000055.1 GCA_029932195.1 Bacteroidales bacterium
ATTGTCATGTTCCACGCTCCGAACCAATTGGAGTTCCTTAGCAGATTGTCATGTTCCACGCTCCGAACGGTCTGTAATTCCTTAGTAAATTGTCAAGTTCCACGCTCCGAACGGTCTGTAATTCCTTAGCAGATTATCATGTTCCACGCTCCGAACTAATTGGAGTTCCTTAGCATATTGTCATGTTCCACAGCTCCGAACTAATTGGAGTTCCTTAGCAGATTGTCATGTTCCACAGCTCCGAACCAATTATAATTCCTTTGAGTTATATTTTTTTATACTTGTTTATTGATTTTTATGTTTAGCAGCATAATGTAAAATGCAATATACCAGCAAATTAGACTGTAATAAAAAGATATAAGATTTATTGTTTTGTTCTTTTTATTAAGATTAAGCGAAATACAAAATATTATTTTATGAAAAAAAACAAGTTAAGGAGGGTAAAAATGCAACAAAGAAAAAAAGGTTACAAACGAGTGCATAAAAAAACGCAACTAATTGATTATTAGTTGCGTTAGGTGGTACCACCTGGATTTGAACCAGGGACACACGGATTTTCAGTCCGTTGCTCTACCAACTGAGCTATGGTACCCTTTATTTGGTAATTTTGAGATTGCAAATGTAAATTTTATTTTTTTATAAAAAAATAAAAACCCATTTATTTTTATTTTTATTTTTATACATTTTAACAAAAAAATAAATTATCTCAAATTAGAATTTTATAATCATGCAACATAAAGTATTGAAAATAAGCTAAATATTTATTGAGATTATAAGAATGTATCTTTTTTATAATTTAATGTTTGTAAAATGAAATATATACTGTAAATTTGCGGATTAATATCATACCATGAATGCCAATAAAAAGTAGCAAGATTCAAAATAATTTTCTACTTTTAACTTTTAACTTTATAACGAATAACAATAAATGGGCTTATTTTCATTCTTAACCAAAGAAATTGCAATAGATCTCGGAACTGCAAACACAATAATAATTCATGGCGACAAAATAGTCGTAGATGAACCTTCAATAATTGCTTTTAACCAAAAAACAGACAAGGTTATAGCAATAGGAACAAAAGCACAACAAATGCACGGTAAAACGCACGAGAACATTCGGACTGTGAGACCATTACGAGACGGCGTTATTGCCGATTTTGAAGCAGCAGAAATGATGATTAGAGGTTTAATAAAAATGAGCACAGCCAAAGGTCGCTTTTGGACTCCCTCTCTAAAGATAGTTGTAGGAATACCTTCTGGAAGCACCGAAGTAGAGCGTCGTGCGGTAATGGATTCGTCGGAACATGCTGGAGCAAGAGAAGTTTATATGATATACGAACCAATGGCTTCTGCAATTGGAATAGGAATAGACGTGGAAGCTCCCGAAGGAAACATGATTGTGGATATTGGCGGTGGAACAACTGAAATTGCAGTAATATCGCTTGGTGGAATTGTTACCAATAAGTCTATACGTATTGCTGGCGACGATTTTACAGAAGATATTAGAGAATACATGAGACATCAGCATAATATAAAGATATTTGAACGAACTGCCGAAAATATAAAAATGAATGTTGGCTCGGCTCTTGGCGAGTTGGAAAATCCTCCGCCAGACTATATTGTTAGAGGTCCTCATCAAATGACAGCCCTTCCTGTAGAAATTCCTGTTACCTATCAGGAAATATCACAGTGTCTGGACAAGTCTTTAATAAAAGTAGAAACAGCAATTCTTAATGTGTTAGAACACACTCCACCAGAACTTTATGCAGATATTTTTAAAAATGGTATCTGGCTAAGTGGAGGCGGAGCATTGTTGCGAGGACTTGCAAAACGACTATCGGAAAAAACAAATCTCCCCGTAAAAGTAGCAGAAGACCCATTGCACGCAGTTGCAAGAGGAACTGGTATTGCTCTCAAAAATGTAGGTAAATTCCCATTTTTAATGAGAAGATAGCTGGCTTAAAGTTTTTAGTTTTAAGTGTTGAGTTTTTAATTGGCTTTCGCCTAATTTATAATTTTATCCTTTTAATTAATAAGAAGTGTTTAGTTTTAAATCTCTGTTTCTTAATTAATTTTCGCCTAATAAATAACAGTTTAACTAATCCAAACAGGAAAGTTGTTTTTTAACAATTCCTAACTAAATGACTAAAAACTAATAACTAAAATTAGTGAGACTTGAAAAATATATTAGGTTTTATAAATAAATTTCATTTTGCTATAATTTTTTTCCTGTTAGAAATATTAGCGATAACTTTTTCTGTAAATTCACATAAGAGAAGGTATGCTATTGTTATGAATTCTTCTAATAATATTTCATCAGTTATTTACACAGGTTCTTTTAAATTTAGCGAATATTTAGACTTAAAACAACAAAATAGAAAATTAGTAAAAGAAAACACTTTCCTGAAAAACGAACGAATAGATGCATATAAAATAGATACTTCAAAATATTATCTCATGCACGATACTATTCTTGTTCAGCAATATAGCTATATTAGTGGACAAGTAATAAAAAACTCTATCCTACGAAAAAATAATTTTATTACTTTAAATAAGGGCAGCAAACATGGCATAGAACAAGACATGGCAGTTGTATCAAGTATTGGAGTGGTTGGAATAGTAACAAATGTTTCTTACAATTACTCGGTGGCACTGTCGGTGTTGAACTCCAAAGTTGGAATTAGTGCTAAAATAAATAAAAATGATTATTTTGGTTCCATTGTTTGGGAGGGCGAAAATTACAGAGAGGTAAAACTAGAAGGAATACCTAATCATATAGAAATAACCAAAGGAGATACAGTTGTAACGAGTGGGTATTCTGCCATTTTTCCAGAAAATATTTTAATTGGAACAATTACAGGTTTTGAAAAAAACAATCAAGATAATTTTTACACAATAAACATAGAATTATTAGAAGATTTTAAAACAATAAAAAATATTTTCTTTATAAAAAATTTACTCCGAAAAGAACAATTAGAACTACAAGATGAAACAATGAAATACATAGAAAAATAAATTTAAAGTTGTCAAGTTTAAAGTTATCAAGTTAAAAGTTCGTTCCATTTTTATACAAATTCAAAGTTTTATTATCTTATTTAGGCAAATTAAAATTAATAATTGTCCAATTTAAGGCAGTTATTTTAATTTCTAACAATTCAATAAATGCGTGAATATAAGTATATTTAAGTATTTATTGAAGAAGTTAGAAGTTAAAAGAACAAGTTAAATGGTTAATTATTATTTTTAATTTGCCTTAATTGTATTAGTTAGTACTGGACAAAATTATTTATGTACAAAGTCTAATCATACAAGAGCCGATTAAAGACTAAAAAAAACTTCCTTATGGATTTAAAAATAATTATAAAAAATACATTGCTTTTTTTTTCGTTAGTATTAATACAAGTAATACTATTGAGTAATATAAGTATAAGTTATTTAGATATTTCCCCACATTTTTATATTTTATTTATTCTTATATTGCCTCTTAACGTTTCGGGGTGGCTCTTACTTTTATCAGCTTTCTTTTTAGGATTGTCGGTAGATATTTTTCTAGATACAATTGCTGTTCATACAGTTGCAACAGTGTTTATTGCATTTACAAGACCTGCCATAATAAATATTCTCTCGCCTCGTAATGGGTACGAATTTAGTGTTACTCCTGGTATTAAAGGACTTGGTTTTGCTTGGTTCTTAAAATATACCTTATTAATGGTTTTTATGCACCACATAAGTTTTTTTATTATAGATACTTTTAGCTTTAAATATTTTCATCTTTCGCTATTAAAAATTACCATAAGTGTAATATTTTCAACAACTCTAATAATTATTAGTCAGTTTTTTATATTAAAAGATAAGTAGATCGACAATTTTAAATTAACGATTTACGATTGGTTTACACCTGAGAACAAATATATTACAAAATAAAAAAGTGTCGTTTATATCTGTCTATCTGCTTACTTAAATCTATCCGCTACATCTAATTATTTTCTAATTTTTACCATCTTTGTCTTATTAATTCGTTCAATTGTTAAATTGCCTAATTGTCATAAAAAAAAGCTAGAATAGCTCAATAATAGTTTGCTTAATTACGGATTGTTTTATTGACAACAATCAACTTGCGATTTGTTTATTTTTACTTTGAAAAATAAATATTCAAACTTAACACTTCTATAATATGTAAAACATCTATGAGCGACAAACTCTATACAACAATAATGTAAAAATATAATTCACTTAATATTAATTGTTTGCTAATTTATTTGAACATGAAATCAAAATATTTAATTAGTGTGCGTCCACAAAGTCGTAATTTTTTTGTAAAATATCAAAAATAAATAAAATTTTATAGCTGTAAAGTAACAATTTAGCAATAAAACAATTTAACAATTCTTACTTTGGATACAACTAATCAGGTTAGGAAGGCAAATTTTTTATATGAATTATTTGGGTTAATATAGGTTCTCCATTTTTGTTTCTATATACTTTAATACGGAGATAAAAGTTGCTCCCACAGTTATTGTTATTCCTGTAATAAACACAATTACAAAAGTGAGTGCGATGTTTTTTATGGGAATTAATCCATAAATATTAGATTGAAAATAGAGTATAAATAGAACTAATATAGATACTGATACTAAGGAAGTTATTATTCCATGAAATAAACTTTTTATTAGAAATGGTTTTATAATAAATTTTTTGGTAGCACCTACGAGTTGCATTGTTTTTATAGAAAATCGTTTTGAATAAATCTCCAACCTTATGGTGTTATTTATTAGTGTTATGGCAATCAAAAATAATAAAGAACTGAGTGATGAGACTATCATTCCAATATTTTTCAGATTATTATCTACCTGATGCACCAATGATTTAAAATAAAAAACATCGCTAACAATTTTATTATTAGACAGTTGTTGTTCTATTACTGCAATACTATCGGTGTTGGAATATTTTGCATTTAGCTTTATATTAATAGATTCTGGGAGTGGATTGTATCCAAGTATTTCTGTAAAATCTTCTTTAACAGAGATTTTAAGTTCTTCTGCAGCACGTTCTTTTGTTACAAAATCGGTTTCTTTACAATATTTTTTATTGTCCAATTCTTTCTGAAAATTTAATATTTCGGGTTTTTCAGCAGTTGGCTTCAAAATCACCGAAATTATTATACTTTCTTTGGCGTAAGTAGATAATGTTTTGACGTTCAATAGCAATAATGAAAAAACTCCAAGCAATAATAACACAAATGTTATGCTTATTGTTGAAGTTAAGTAAGAATTTATTATTCTTAATTTAAGTCTATTTTTCATGAAAAAAATATTGTTAAATTGTTAAATTGTTAAATTGTTAGTTTTTTACAATAAAGCAATATAACAATTTAACAATAAAACAATACATTGATTAAGGAAAATTAAAACCAATAATTAGCCATTTAAACTTGTTCTTTTCCCCTTTAACTGCTTCAAAAAAAGATTAAATATTCCCGATATTCTCATATTCTTTTGAATTGTTAAAGAAAAAAATAACTTCGTTTAAATTGGCTAATTATTAATTTTAGTTTGCCTAAATAATAATCATTGCGTCTCCGTAAGTTCCAAATTTGTATTTTTTATCTACTGCCGTTTCGTAAACTTCTTTCATAAAACGGTATCCACCAAAGGCGGAAACAGTCATAAGCATAGGAGTAAATGGCAAATGGAAATTTGTAATCATTTTATCTGCTATTCTAATTTCGTATGGTGGAAAAATAAATTTATTAGACCAGCCTTCGAATGGAGCAACATTTTGTTCGGTAGTCATCATAACTTCGAGTGTTTTTACAACGGTTGTTCCTACTGCACAAATACTATTTTTATTTTGTTTTGCATTATTAATAATGTCGGCAGTATGTTGGTCTGCAAAAACTTGTTCCGAGTCCATTTTATGTTTGCTCAAATCTTCAACTTCAATAGCTCTAAAATTTCCAATACCTGCATGCAGTGTTACTTCGGCAAATTGAGTACCAAGTATTTCTAATCTTTTTAGCATGTTTTTATCAAAGTGCATTCCTGCTGTTGGAACGGCAACTGCACCTTCGTTTTTGGCAAAAACGGTTTGATACCGCTCTTTGTCTATTTTTTCAGCAGTTCTCTCTAAGAATGGAGGCAGAGGAATTGTTCCTAATTTTTTCAATAATTTTTTAAAGCTCTTGTAATCTCCATCATAAATAAATTTTATTGTGCGACCTCGTGAAGTTGTGTTGTCAATAACTTCTGCAATAAGGTCGTCTGTAAAATATAATTTATTTCCTATTCTTATTTTTCTCGCAGGTGTAACCAATACGTCCCAAAGCATTTCTTTTTCTTTTAACTCTCGTAATAAGAACACTTCAATATCAGCCTCTGTCTTTTCTTTTTTTCCTTTTAAGATAGCTGGAAATACTTTTGTATTATTGAAAACTAATAAATCGTCTTCTGTAAAATATTTTAAGATGTCTGGAAATTTTTTATGATATATTTTTCGTTTTTCTCTATCTACTACCATAAGTTTTGACGCACCCCTTTCTTTTACTGGTCTTTTAGCTATAAGGTCGTCTGGTAAAAAGAAATCAAATTGTGATAGTTTCATATTATTAGTTTTTTAGTTTTTTAGTTGTTGGTTGTTGATTGTTGGTTGTTGGTTATTGGTTGTTGGTTATTAGTTGTTGGTTGTTGGTATTGGTTGTTAATTTGGCAACGCTTTGCGTAACCAACAACCAACAAACCAACAACCAACAACCAACAACTAAGATATTATTTCTTTTTCAAATTCTTCTATTTTTAGTGAATTTTCCACATCGTAATCACCTATTTTTGTTCGTCTTAATTTTGTTAGGTATGCTCCCGATTCTAATCGGAGTCCTATGTCTCTTGCCAATGCTCTGATGTAAGTCCCTTTTGTGCATAAAACTCTAATTGTTACGCTGTTGTTTGGCAAATCTTTTTCTAATATTTCTATTTCTTTAATTTCTATTAAAGAAGGAGCTAATATTACTTTTTTTCCTTTTCTTGCGTCCACGTATGCACGTTTTCCGTTTACTCTTTTTGCCGAAAACGAAGATGGTATTTGTTCTTGTAAGCCTACAAACGAATTTATAACTTCTACAAGTTGTTCGTCTGTTATGTGGTCTGTATCAAACTGTTGGTCTTCTTCTGTTTCCAAGTCAAAAGAGGGAGTTGTTGCACCAATTTTGAGGGTAGTAACATATTCTTTGTCTAAATCCTGAAAATCTTGGATTTTTTTAGTCATTTTTCCAGTGCAGAGAATTATTAGTCCCGTAGCAAGTGGGTCTAATGTGCCTGCATGACCAACTTTTAATTTTACATCTAATTGTCTTTGTATTAATCCTCTAACTTTGTTTACTACATCAAAAGATGTCCATTCGAGAGGTTTATCAAATAATAATTTTTCACCTCTTTTAAAATTGTATTCCATAATGTTTTCAGAACTTTTTAGTTAAGAATTTAGTATTTCGTTTATTTTTTCTATGTCTATTTTTATTTTTTTTGAAATTTCTGTTTTACTTTTGCCATTAAATATTAATTTATAAATATTCTTTTCTAAGTTCTCTTGTTTTTTTTCCTTTTCTGCTTGTTCTTTATCTTGCTCTGCTTGTTTTCTTTTCTTTTCTGCTTGTTCTTTATCTTGCTCTGCTTGTTTTCTTTTCTTTTCTGCTTGTTCTTTATCTTGCTCTGCTTGTTCCTTATCTTGCTCTGCTTGTTTTTTATCTTGCTCTGCTTGTTTTTTATCTTGCTCTGCTTGTTTTTTTTCCTTTTCTGCTTGTTCTTTTTCTTTTTCTGCTTGTTTTTTTTCCTTTTCTGCTTGTTCTTTTTCTTTTTCTGCTTGTAGTAGTATTTTTTTGTTTTTTGCCTTTTCTTGTTTAATACCTATTCTTATTCCTTGTTTACGCATACTTTTATTGTATCGTTCTATATTTTCCCTTGTTTCTTGCTCTGATTTTATATATTCTAAATCTGTGTCGTGCAAATTGCTTCTTAGCAAACGACGCATTAATTCTAATAGTATTTCATCTTTTCTAAATTCGTCGAAATCAGATTTTTTATTATCCATTTCACGAGATTTGGCAGCAATACGAAACCAAGGTAAGTATCTGCTTATTTTATTATTTCTAACTATATTTTTTTGGATAGCAAATATTAAACGGTTTTTTTGTAAAAACTGCAAATCGCCATTATCGTTATTTATACTCTCAGCAATTTCTTTAACTTTATTAGCAATATCTTTATTTTTCCAAATTTCTGTTTGTTCAAAAAAAGATTTTATATTTTCGGGAAACATTGAAAAAGACAAGTAATCTTCATTACTATTCAGCTCGTCTTCTACCAACCAAATTATAGTAATTACAGGTGTAAGTGTGCTATAATCTTTTATTTTTATTAGTTCTCCTTTTTTTACTGAAAATACTTCTTTTAGAGGCAAATCTTCTAATTGCAACACTGTTGCCATACAATGATATAAATAAAAACGATAGACTATATCATGTTTCCTCCATTGTTGCATATCTACTATTACATGCTGATTATCTATTTTACAGAAGTAATCAAACTCTACAACTTGTGCATCGTCTGTTACTTTCTTTTTTTTGTCAAGCTCTTCTATCTCTTGTATTTCTATATCTAAAAAATCTTCTATAAATTTTTTTGCTATTTTTTTATCCGAAAAAGCTTTTTTAAAAAAGCGGTCATAGTTCAAAGGGGCTAAATATGCGTTTCTATAGTTATCTTTTTTCATAGTTATATTCTTTTTACAAACTCACAAAGATAGTAAAAAAAAGTCAAAATAGCAAATAAAAATCGTATATTTTAAAAAAAATATTAAATTTGTAAAATGAAAAAAGAAATAAATATAAAATTAATTCCGAGAGTCGCCTCAAATATAGAGCTTTACAAAAAAGAAATAGCAAAAAAGCTAAAAATTGAAGCAGAAGATATAGTTGAAATAGAAGTTCTAAAACGTTCAATCGACGCAAGAAAGAAGAGTGTGCAAATTCTTATGCGTGCAAATGTTTGGTACGGAGGAGAAAAGCCAGAAAAAAAAGAAATTGAATTTAAAGCTCAAAATGTAACTAATAAAGAACGAGTTTTAATTGTGGGTTCGGGACCTGCGGGACTTTTTGCGGCTCTCAAGTTAATTGAATTAGGTCTAAAACCAATAATTTTGGAACGAGGAAATGCGGTAAAAGACAGAAAACGAGATGTTGCAAAAATAAATAGAAATGAGCCAATTAATTCAGAGTCAAATTATTGCTTTGGCGAAGGAGGTGCTGGAACATTCTCTGATGGAAAATTATACACTCGTTCTAAAAAACGAGGAAGCACACAATATGTGCTTGATATTCTGAAATTTCACGGAGCAGATGAGAACATACTCACAGATGCACACCCGCACATTGGAACAAATAATTTGCCCCAAATTATCGTAAATATCCGTGAAACAATTTTAAAGGCTGGTGGCGAAGTTCATTTTAATACTAAAGTTACCGATTTTATAATTAATGACTCAGAAATTAAAGGAGTTGTAACTGAAAAAGGAGATACCATTCTTGGTAAATCCGTCATTTTAGCAACTGGGCATTCGGCGAGAGATATTTATTATCTTTTGGATAAAAAAGATATAAAAATAGAAGCTAAATCGTTCTCTATGGGCGTGAGAATTGAACACCCACAAAGTCTAATTGACTCAGCACAATATAGTTGCAAAGTTAGAAGTGAACATTTGCCAGCTGCTTCTTATAATTTTGTATCGCAAGTTAGAGGTAGGGGAGTTTATTCATTTTGCATGTGCCCAGGAGGATTTATTGTGCCTGCTGCAACTGCCGAAAACGAAATTGTATTAAATGGAATGTCTCCATCAAGAAGAGATTCACTTTATGCTAATTCGGGGATTGTTGTGGAGGTGAAACAGCAAGATTTTCATGATAGGAAAGAACATGGCGAGCTTGCGGGATTAAAATTTCAGGAATATTTAGAAAATCACGCATTCCGACGTGGTGGAGGTGGATTAATTGCTCCCGCACAAAGAGTTAATGATTTTATAAGAAGCAAACATTCTTCGTCTTTACCAAAAACGTCGTATCAGCCCGGACTTGTTTCGTCGCCTTTGCATCAGTGGTTGCCAAATACTATTAGCACCAGACTACAAACAGCTCTGAAAATTTTTGATAGCAAACTACGTGGCTACAATACAAACGATGCAATAATTCTCGGAGTAGAATCTCGCACTTCGTCACCAGTTAGGATTCCACGAGACAAGGAGAGTTTGCAGCATGTGCAGATAAAAAATCTTTACCCTTGCGGTGAAGGAGCAGGATACGCAGGTGGAATAGTATCTGCCGCAATAGACGGGATTAGATGTGCTATTGCAGTGAACAGTTAGCAGTTAGCAGTTAGCAGTGAACAGTTAGCAGTTAGCAGTGAACAGTTAGCAGTTAGCAGTAACAGAGATAACTGATAACTGTTTACTGCTAACTGTTTACTGATAACTGATAACTGTTTACTGCTAACTGTTTACTGATAACTGATAACTATTTACTGATAACTGTTTACTGCTAACTGCTAACTGTTTACTGATAACTGATAACTGTTTACTGATAACTGTTTACTGATAACTGATAACTGATAACTGTTTACTGATAACTGATAACTGTTCACTGATAACTGTTCACTGAAATATGCCTTTACCCTATTCATATAAAAAAGAAATAGAATTGCCTGAAGACGAGAGTTTTGAGGCAGTTGTTGGTAGGCTTAAATCTTTTCAAGAAGGCTTAAAAATTAAAGATATTGAAGAAAAGAAAAATGAATTTAGTTTTACTTCAAATAAATCTTTATTTGGCTATTCATATTATGTTAATTTACAGAAGACAGACGGTGGCATAAGTTATGAATTTCATTTAATAGAACTCATAAAATTAATTTTGATAATAGTTGTAGTTCTTGCTTTTGTTTCAAAATTTTCGGTAAACGGGTTTTTATGGTTTTCTGGGTTGTTTCTTGCTGTTTTTTATATTATAAATGTGTTTTATATTTATAATAAAATGGATTATTTATTTGAAGTAGAGCTTTTTGAAAACCTCCAAAATATAGGCAAGGCAGAAAAACTTTCGTCAGAACAAAGCAACTGGATTGCCAACCCAAACAAATGTCCTGCCTGTGGAGAATACATTAATGAATACGACAAGCAATGCCACGAATGCGGACTTGCTATAAAAGGGCAACAAAAAATTGCTCCCATAAATATTACAAAATTTGAAGATTATTTTATCAAATATAAAATAGTATAGGAAGTGTTGAGTTTTAAGTGTTGAGTTTTTTATTAGTGTGTGTCCACAAAGTCTGCATTTTTTTAAATATCTTCAACTATTTTATTGCACCAGCGGTGCAAAATAACGATAGAATTAATTGATAATATGGACATTGCACCCCAGCGGGGTGCTATAATCTGTTAAAAAAAAGACGTGATTTTTATTGCACCCTGCTGGGGTGCGTTTAATAGACTTTATATATTTCTATCGATATATTGCACCGCTGGTGCAAAAATAAATAAGACCTCAATTGTCTATAAAAGTCAAAAATTATATACATAAAGAAACAATAAAACAATACAGCAATAAAACAATAATCAAGATGAATATAGAACAATTTAGAGATTTTTGTCTTTCCTTAAAAGCCACAACAGAAGACTTACCTTTTGATGAAAATACTCTAGTTTTTAAGGTAAAAGGAAAAATGTTTGCACTTACTGATATAAATAAATTTGCCTCTATAAATTTAAAGTGCGACCCAGAAAAAGCAATAACACTACGTGAAGATTATCAGGCAGTTATACCTGGATTTCACATGAACAAAAAACATTGGAACACCGTAAAAATAGATGGCACAATTTCTAATAAATTATTGGAAGAGTGGATTTCAGATTCTTATAATCTGGTTGTTAGTAAATTACCGAAAAAAAACAGACCATAATATAATGAATAATTAATAATGAACAATGAATAATTTTGCTGACGCTTGAAATACAAGATTATATATCCATTTTTTTAATTAATTTCTCCACGTTAAAACTTTCAACTTTTAACTCTCAACTAATTTATGAAAAGAAGAAATACACAATCACTCGGCGAGGCTATAAGGCTCTATCTAAAAGCAATGGGAGTTGAACAAAAATTAAACGAAATTTCAATTGTGAAGAAGTGGGAAGACATAATTGGAACTGCTGTTGCCAATAAAACAGAAAAAATTTTTATCAATAAAAAAATCCTATACGTAAAAACAGACTCTTCAATTGTAAAGCAAGAATTACTAATGCTTCAATCTGGTATAATTCAGAAATTCAACGAATTAGCAAAAGCCGAAATAGTTACAAAAATGGTAGTTTATTAGAGTTTTAGTTTTAACCTGCATTATTCATAAAAACCGTTAAAACGATTATAATCAATGTTCTAATTTCAACCCACGACTTAAGTCGTGGGCTAATATAAACATCTAAAAATCAACCGTTTTAACGGTTTTGAAATAAGTTCATGAATAATGTAGGTTAAGTCATTAGTTTTTAATTTACTGATACCTACCAAATTCCTCAATTCATTTTATTTAAAAACTAAAATTTTGATACAAAAAAACAATTTATTCTTTTTTCAATTTTTTTTATTTATAAATTTCAATACTTTTGCAAACCAATAAATTAGAAAACATTAGTTATTAAGCAGTAGCTAAGTAATGAATGAATAATTAATAATGAACAATGAATAATTTTGCGGACGCTTGAAATACAAGGCTATACAAAATATAGAAATGTCATTTTTATTTGCTCAACTACTTAACTCAAAACCAAAGACTTAAAACACAAAATTTATTTATTCCAATTTATGGAACTTTTGCGAAATTTATTAGAACTTTTTATTTACAATCCAGAAAAACCGATGCTGTTTAACAGTGGAGCGTTTTTTCTGTTTTTTGCTGTTTTTATAGTTATTTATACTATTTTTAGTAAAAATAAATGGTTTGTATCTATTTATGTAATTGCTTTTAGCCTCTTTTTTTACTACAAATCAAGTGGAGTTTACCTGCTAATACTTGTGCTTACAACGATTAGCGATTTTTCTTTCGCATTTTTATTACACAGAGCAAAAAAGAAATTTTGGCGAATATTCTGGATGATAATGGGAGTATTACCCAGTTTAGGATTGCTTGCTTATTTTAAATACACCAATTTTATTTTGTTCAACTTCTCAGCAATAGTTCAAAATAACTTTTCGCCACTTGATATTTTCTTACCAATAGGTATTTCTTTTTACACCTTTCAGTCTGTTAGTTATGTGCTTGATGTGTATTGGAGAAAATTAGAACCTACCAAAAATATATTAGATTACGCATTTTTCTTATCCTTTTTTCCACAACTTGTAGCTGGTCCTATTGTAAAAGCACATCATTTTTTGCCACAGCTAAAATTAGATAGGATTGTTACCAAACAAGCCTTATATTCAGGAGTTTGGCTAATAATGATTGGACTTTTCAAAAAAGCAGTAATTGCCGATTATATTTCACAATACAACGACCTAATATTCGCAGCACCACATACTTACAGCGGTTTTGAAAACCTGATGGGAATTTATGGCTACACTCTCCAAATTTACCTTGATTTTTCTGGATATTCCGACATGGCAATAGGTTTGGGACGCATAATGGGCTTTGATTTGGGAATAAATTTTAACTTTCCATATCAGGCACAAAATATTACAGACTTTTGGAGGCGATGGCATATTTCTCTCTCAACTTGGCTAAGAACATACATTTACATACCGCTCGGTGGAAATAGAAAAGGAAAAGTCAGACTTTATATAAACCTTATGCTCACCATGTTAATTGGCGGACTTTGGCATGGGGCAAATTGGAAATTCGTGTTTTGGGGGGCATTGCATGGGATAGGTCTCGCTGTGCATAAGGCTATGGGTAAGATACTTGGTAAAGTGCCCGATAATTTTTTCACTAAATTTATTTCCTGGATTATTACCTTACACTTTGTAATATTTTTGTGGATATTTTTTAGAGCTACCGATATAGAAATTGTTAGTTCTGTGCCAACATTTGTAAAAGGAATGCCTGCAGAAATCATTAAAACAGAAATAATTGATGCTTTTTCGGTCTCGTGGATGATGGTAAAAAATGTTTTTACCGATTTTAATTTTTCACTTGCCCTACATTTTATAGACGTTCGTCTTACATGGGTAATTTTTGTTGTTATAGGCTTCTTAATGCACACTATACCAAATAAATGGAACGAAAAATTAATTGAATATTATGTAAAATCACCTTATATTTTAAAAATAATTTTATTTATTATAACAGTCCAGCTTGTGGTGCAATTCCAAAACGAAGATGTGCAACCGTTTATTTATTTTCAGTTTTAAGCATAGTTATTTTTTTTTAATACTTCTTATTTCTACTTTACGAAGTTAAAAACGTCTAATTATAAATGGTTTAAGCACCAAAGGTGCGATAATCAAAGGTTCCTTGCCTGTAAGGCAAGGTAAATTATTTAGTTTTATAAGCACCAAAGGTGTGTAATCTGTTCACTAGTAGTAAATTATTTCGCACCTTTGGTGCTTAAATTCCTTGCATTTTTTAGTCCTTGCCCTTGCAGGCAAGGTTATTGATTATCGCACCTTTGGTGCTTAGATATCTTATAATCAGAGTTTTTTAACTTCGTAAAGTAGAATTATAGAAAATTTTGCAATTTACGACAGTAGATTATTATCTTTTTTTAAGCACAAACTCCTTTGTGTTCATTCCTTCTCCCATTGTTTTGTTATCTATCTCGTAGTGAGCAACAATAGTATAAGGATTTATTTGCAAGTTGTATTTTTCTTTTAATTTTTCTATCAATTTCATTAAGGATATTTTTTGTTTATCATTTATATCTGTATAAATGTATCCTTTGCAAGGGTTTAAAACCTTTTGCAGTTCATATTCTGATACACTTAACAACTGATTTCCAAAGTTTTCCGATATTTTTTTTTCAGAAATTAATTTATTTATACTTTTTTTATATGGTCTTTTTAGTTTTATAGGTGCTCCAACTATTTGGCTACCCACGTAAGGTTGGACAGGTAATTACTCATTCTTTTAGCTTTATATTATAATGAAAAGACCACTACAAAAAAAAATAATATATTGATAATTAAGATATTACAAATAAAAAAGACCACTACAATTTAATGTTTTTTTGTATAATTAATAATTAGAAAACATGTTAAAATTGTGTAAGTTTCCAACTTTACGTGGGTAGCCAACTATTTCAATACCAATTGATACTGGATTATAACTTCCAACATATCTGTATAATTCTTTCTCTGTTAAATAATCTTTGTAAAAAATGCGAACACTATCTATATTGGGTAACCAGATAGGTAATAGATAATAAAAGTCCTTATTGGTGGTGTTTTTATTGAAGTTATATAAAGTTTCCAAAAGTAAAGAGTCGCTTAGTAACATATAAAATTCTAATAATTCATAACTTATAAAATTTGCTTTATTAGGATAATATGAGTTTTTTATTTGACCTCGATAATTATCTGCAAGTTTTTTCTTATTTTTTATCTCTTTCCTTTTTATTCTAATTTTACTAAATTTAGAGAAGTCTTTAAGTTTAAAAGAGCCTGCATGACTTAAATACTTATTTGTTGGAGCTGTTAGAAATATTTTTCCAGTAGTATCAATTAAGTAATGCCCTGCCATGTCCGACCCTCTTTTTTCTAATTCAAAATAGTAATTAAGAGTTGATTTATAATTGTTTCCACCCGTTCTGTGCAAAACAATTGCTTGAGGTTCAATAAATGGAGTTTTTTTATATAGAAGTTTATATTTATGAGTAAAGTCCTCCATTTCTAATTCTGGAAAATATCCTTCCGTAAATGATGTATCATTTTTATTAAAAGAAGTATTTAAAATCTGTGGAGTTTTATTTCTATTGGTAAATAATGCCAAAATAATAAATAGAAAAAAAACAGCTTGAATTTTCATGAATTTGAACTATGTAATAAATAATTAGTATAACGTATCAGGGACTATTGGATTAGTTATTATTGCTTTGCGAAGCCAAAAGCCAACATCTAAAAGCTAAAAGCAACAGTTTTTTACTCATCAAACTTATCTTCTTTAACCATTTTTCCGTCTTTATATTTTGCTTTGTAGGTCATGTTTCCTTGCTTGTCGTATTTTTCTACTTTTCCGTGCGGGTGCCCTTTTTTGTAGGTAATTAAACTTTTAAGAACTCCGTGCTGATACCATTCTCGCCATTCGTCAACCTGTTTGCCCATTTCGTAATGTTCTTCTCTAATTTTTTTTGTGCGATAGTAATACGTCCATTTTTCGTGTTTTTCATTTTCTAAATAATTTCCTTCAATACTTTTATTTCCTTCCTTGTCATAAGCAATATAAATGCCGTTTTTTTCGCCATCTTTTACATTCATTATCAGTTCTTTATTGCCATTGTCGCTAAAATATGTTAGCTCACCCTCTTTTTTATCATTTTTATAATTTATAATATAATCCGGGCTACCGTTTTCGTGCCAAGCCTCCCATTTTCCGTGCAATTTTCCTTCCTTAAAACTCCCGATTGATTCCTGTTTGCCGTTTTCATACCAACGTTTCCATTCGCCATCTTCTCTTCCATTAATATAATTTCCTGTGTAAAATATTTGTTTATTTTCATAAAAAACAGTCCACTTACCATTCTTCATGTCGTTGTTATAATTTCCTTTTTTCCAAACTTCACCATTTTCATACCACCAAGTCCATTCGCCAATCATTTTTCCTGCTTTATAATTCCCCTCGTTTCCTTTTTCGCTATTTTCTTGATAATAAACCCATAAGCCGTCTTGCAAACCGTTTTTGAAGTTGCCCTCAATATCTAAATTTCCATTTTCCAAATACCATTTTGCTTCACCTTCTTTTTTATCATCTTTATAATTAATAGAAGATTCTAATTGCTCATTTTTAAAATAACGTTTATGATTTCCTTCTTTTTTACCATTTTCGTATTTATTTTCTGAAAAAACATTTCCTTTTTCATAATAAAATATCCAAACACTATCCTTCAAACCATTTTTTAATCTACCTTCTACTATTTTTATTCCGTTTAAATTCCATTCCTCATATTTTCCGTTTTCGTAACTCCTTTTGTATTTTAATTCTCCCGAATTATACCAACACAACCAATTACCTATTTTTTCACCATTTTTATAATATCCCTTCTTAAATATTTCATTATTAGAAAAATAAGAAATCCACAAGCTATCTTTTAATCCATTTTTGTAAAAACCATTTTCTAATAAAACGCCATCTGCCGAAAATTCTTTGTAGTTTCCGTTGCCATTTTCTACAAGTGTATCGCCTTGCAAAGAATACGCATTAATGAGGTGCATAGAGTCTGCCGAAAAATAATACTCTTCTTTCATTTTTGAACTATTAATATCCCAGTAAGTCCACAAACTATCTTTTTCATCGTTTTTATAAAAACCTGTTCGTTGTTTTTTTCCGTTTTTATACCACTCGTTATATTCTCCTTGTCGTTTGTTGTAAATAATTGTGCCATAGTTCTTTCGTTTGCCATTTTCATAAAAATAAGTAACCTCCCCTCTGATAAAACCATTCACATAATTTGCTTTATTAAGTAATACACCGTCTTTTGTGTAAAACTCCCAAACGCCAACTTTCTGTTCTTGTTTTAGCATTCCTTTACTCTCTAATTTTTTATTTTTCCAATAATTTTCTACAAGCTCCTGAGCCATAACAGAAGACACAAATAATGATAAAAACACTGTAAATATAATTGTTCTCATAAGTTTTAAATAAGTAATTAACTGAAGTTTCTGACTTTCTAAATCGGTGATAATAAAATTGTTAGAAAT
>JAOZQN010000944.1 GCA_029932195.1 Bacteroidales bacterium
CTACTTTTTTTTTAATTTTTTATCTTTTTTTTGATACTGGCTGTGTAGTTACAACCCTTTTACTGTTGGCAAGCCAAGATTACAGATAATTCTACCGTTATTAGCATTTTCTTTGTTTATTTCAAAAATAAGAGGTCTGGCAGTTTCGCTATGAAAAATTATAGGTTCAATATTTTCAGAAGTAACCAAAGGAACAGAGTGCGTATAAAGTTCCATGTTGTTATTTTCGGCGGCAAAAAATATTGTGTGATAATCATTGTTTGAGCCAACAGGTATTTCTGTTCCTGTGCTAACTCCCGTAGTATTAGAATAATCTACTGCTCCTGCGTCTAAATATCCGAGTCGTTCTATAAAATAAACGGCATTTCCTTCGGCATAAATTGTTCCACCATTAGCAAGAAATGTATTTATACGTGTAATCATATCTGGATTTTCATCAAAAATTTTATCAATATAATATTTTTGATTTTCGCCATAGGCATTAAAAGCAGGGATAATTAAAAGTCTTACACGGTCACTAATACCGTTAGAAATATCCTCTTCATCTTTTAAATCATACCAATTTTCCCAAAGATATGAATTAAAAACAGATTTAAAATAAGTGGACTCCCACGAAACAGTGCTACCATTCTGTTTTTCAGAACTTTCGAAAATAACTACTCTTTTCCAAAAATTTTCTATTCTTATTGAAGAGTGTTGTTCGGCTTGCCAATTATAGTTGGTATAATCGTTGCCAGTAACTGTCTCATAATTACCTGGAATACTGCGAGGAAGCACAAAACTACCTCTATTTTCTCCCGATTTAATTAAATAAACCGAGCTTTCGCTAAAATTGGGAAACAGTATGCTGTCTATGTCTTCGCCATTTGTGCGATAATTGTCGTATGCTTCGTCAAAAATTAATTTGTAAGCATTCATCATGTCTGACTGTGTGTGATTGGTGGGGATAATTTTTTGCGAATAGCCTAAGTTTATAAAACTTAGAGTGAACAACAAAACAAGAAGGAAAGGATAAAGTTTTTTCATAATTTAGAGCTTTTAGAATTAATAATATGTAACACATACTATACGCAAAGATATAATAAAAGTTGCAATAAATCAAAAAAAATTAAGAAATAAATCTGGTTTA
>JAOZQN010000527.1 GCA_029932195.1 Bacteroidales bacterium
AACTTAAAATTATAATAACCTGGATTTCAAATAAATAACAATATTCAATTAATGGGTAAAAATATTAGCGAAATCAAAGGCAAAAGTTACAAGAAAAAAGATTGCAAGCTTTTAAAAATAAAATTTTAACTTCCGACGATGACAGTTATGTAAAAGGAATTATTCTTTATAAAGACGATGAAATAAAGGCAAAAATTAGATTAAAAGGTGATTGGTTAGACCATTTGGAAGGAAAAAAATGGTCATTACGAATAAAATTAAAGAAAAAAAGTAGTCTGTTTGGTTTGAAAACATTTTCAGTGCAAAATCCAGAGGCACGATATTTTATAGATGAATGGCTTTTGCATAAAATATGTGAAGATGAAGATATTTTAACCACAAGATACGAATTTATTCCAGTAAAATTAAATGGCGAAAATTTAGGTCTATATATTTACGAGGAACATTTTGAAAAACAACTCGTTGAATACAAAAATAGAAGAGAAGGATCCCTAATAAAATTTTCTGAAGACCAAGTTTGGAAAGCAAGAATTGCAGGACAAGAAAATAATTTTCCTTATTATGAAGCATCCGAAATAATAGCTTTTAAAAGTTCTAAATTATTAAAAGATAAAGTCTTATATAACTATTTTGTGATAGCACAAAATTTGTTAAATCAGTTTAAATATTCCGAAAGCAAAGCAAGCGAGATTTTTGATGTGGAAAAACTTGCAAAATATTACGCAATGGCAGATTTAACAAAAGCTTATCATGGAATGATTTGGAATAATCTGAGATTTTATTATAACCCCATTCTGTGCAAATTAGAACCCGTAGCATACGATAATTATTGTGAGGCAGGTGTTATGCAGTGGTCTAATCGCTCCATTTATGGAAATTTTAATTCGCAATATAAAAAAAAAAAACCGCAAGCATTTTTTAATTCAATTTATAGTTTTTCAGATTCTGTTTTGGTTAGTTATTACATCAAATATTTGGAAATTTATTCTTCAGAAGAATTTATTGATAATTTATTTGAAAAATATGAAAAAGATATTAAAAAATATGAAGGAATGATTCAAAAGGAATATACAGATTATAGTTTTGATTATAATTTTTTGAGACATAATGCCGAACAAATACGAAAAACTTTACCTAATTATATAAATAATATAGCAAATAATAATTATTACGAAAACATTAAAAATGCTAAACCAACACAAGATAAGATTTATAAAGCTGAATATAATTTTATCTTACCAATTCTCTATGTAAAAGCATTTTATGATAATAATAAACAAGAAATAAAACTAATAAATTATTATCCCGAAAATATTACTATTGTAGGAACAAGTGTTGATGACAGAATAATTTCTGAACCTTTGGCAGAAGATTTAATTGTAAATTCTTTTAATCAAAAAAACAATGAAGCCACATTATCAGAAGTAGCTGAAGATATTGATTATCTGTTTTTTAAATTAGAAAATATAGATGAAATATTTAAAATTTCTGTAAATAAATGGAAATATCCGAATAATTATAGTCCTCAAAAAGAGATAGTTGAAAATAGTAATTTTGGGTATCAAGATTATTATTATATTGAAGGTAATAACGTAATTTTTCATCAAAAAAAACACGAGATAAAAGATAATATTGTAATTCCGCCAAATTATAAGGTTATTATTAATAAATCTACAGAATTTGATTTTACAAATAATTCTCTTTTTATCTCATATTCACCAGTTTACATAAATGGTGAAATAGGCAATCCAGTTATAGTAAAATCTTCTGATGGATCGGCAATGGGATTTACTATTTTACAAGCAAACGAAAAATCAGAACTGAATAATGTTGTTTTTGATAATCTTAATACATTAGACATCAACGGTTGGACGCTAACTGGTGCAGTAAATTTCTACGAGTCAGAAGTTGAAATCAATAACACAACTTTTAGCAATAATAATTGCGAAGATGCACTCAATATAATAAGGAGTAATTTTCTCGTAAACAATTGTAAATTTAAAAATATTTACAGCGATGCCTTTGATTCAGACTTTTGCACAGGAATACTAACAAAAACAAACTTTAATAAAATAGGAAACGATGCCATAGATTTTTCGGGAAGTGTGGTAGAAATAGACAATTGTAATTTGTCGGATATTGGCGACAAAGGAATTAGCGGAGGCGAACATTCTACTCTAACTATCTCATTTTGCGAAATTAATGACTGCAAAATTGGTATAGCATCAAAAGACAAATCGAAGGTTGTTATAAAAAATTGCAAGGTAAAAGAAGCAGTTTATGGACTTGTGGCTTTTCAGAAAAAACCAGAATATAGTTTTGCAACCATAACAACCGAAAATTATATTTGGGAAAACGTTATCACTTCTTTTCTTATAGAAAAAAAATCTACCCTCTATTTGAATGGAAAAACGATTCAGGGAACAGAGAAAAAAGTGGCTAAAAAGTTTTATTAGAAATATAGATACATTGGTAGTATGACAAAAGTTTTAACATTAATTTTATTATAATCAATTGACAATAAGGTGTAAACCAATCGTAAATCATAAATTTAAAATCATAAATCGTAAATCTCCTTATTTTACAGATAATGAAAAAACAGTGGAAATCCTTTTTTTTGAAATTTGTGATTATCACTACGAGTGTATATCTAACTGTATTTCTGTATATTGAGTTTTTTCCAAACTATTATAACAATGTAAATAATACACGTTGGCAAATAACAAAAAATACGCTAAATAAAAACATTGACATATCAGATACAACTATAAGTATCTTATTTCTTGGCGACTCCAGACTTAATGCTGGTATAGACTTATCTCAAATTCCTAATTCTTGGTCGTTTGCTTCGGGAGGTTCTACTCCAGTAGAAATGTATTTTGTTTTGGAAAAATATTTAGAGAATTACAACAAACCAGACACTATTTTTCTATCAATTTCACCACGTTTTTTATCCGAAATTCTTGCTTTTTGGGATTATGGAGTACGAAATGATTTTATTACTACTAATAATTTTATAGAAATAGAAAAATACAACAATAAAGCTCTCGGTTTTTGTCCGAAAGGTAAGTTTTTACTCTATAAATTAAATTTTATAAATTTCTATCAATCAGATTTTTTTACAAATAGAGTTTTTCTGGCAAAAGAAAAAAATGAGCAAATGCTTAAATACATTCTAAATCACAACGGACAACGTTTTCATGAAAGCTTGCAGGACTCTTGCTCAGAACCAAACCACGAAACTAATTTTACAGAATTTATTCCATCAGAAGTATTTGATTATTACTTCAATATAATATTTGAAACTTGCCAGAAACAGCAAATTTTCATTTCATTTGAAGCAATGCCAATGAATTCTACTTCAGAAAAAAAACTAAATAAAAATTTCATAAAAGATTATCAGAAATATATTCAAAATTATCAGAAAAAATATCCTGAATTTTATATTTCCGACACCTTATTATATTACAACAATTTATATTTCGGCGATAAATCGCATTTAAACATAAAAGGGCAAAAAAAATATACAGAGTATTTTAGAAAGAGACAAACACGTTTCCAAGTGTCGAAAAGACACGTTGGAAAGTGTTTGAATTAAAATTTACTCAAAAGCCTTCATGCCTACATCAAACCATTTAGAATCAATAGTTTCGTATTTGTAATTTTTCAAATAATCAAAAGTATCTTCCATGTTATCCGAGAGGTGATATATTTTTTTGTAAGCAGTTTTTGAAAACTTCTCATCATAAAAAACCTCAAATTGCTTTAATATATTATCAAAAAAACCATCTAAATTAAAAATTACTATAGGCTTTTTATGATATTCTAACTGTTTGAGAGTCATAACTTCAAGTAACTCTTCCAAAGTTCCAAAACCACCAGGTAGTGCAATAAAAGCATCGGAAAGTTCATACATTTTTTGCTTGCGTTCGTGCATCGTTTTAGTAACAATTAATTCGTCAAGATATTCATTACCAATACGCTTATTTTGAATAGCTTCTGGAATAACACCAGTTACTTTTTGCCCATTATTTTTTACTGCATCAGAGACTTTTTTCATTAGTCCTACACCTGCTCCACCGTAAACAAGGTCAAAATTATTTTTGCCCATAATTTCACCCAATTTGGGAGCAATATCAAAATATTTTTGAGAAATAGCATCGCTGGACGAACAAAAAACACAAATTTTTTTCATTTTTTATTATATTGAATTAGAGAAAATTAAATAATTATTCATATTTATTCTGCAAATTAATAA
>JAOZQN010000528.1 GCA_029932195.1 Bacteroidales bacterium
TTTTAACTTTTTGATATTTAAGATGTTATAAACTCCGAAACTTCAGTTATTAATTGCCTTGCTGTTGGTTGTAACAGTTTCGGCACAAAAAAGAAAAGCCGAAAAAAAGTTAGTTGGAACTTGGATACTTGAAGAAGTAGAATTAGAAAATATTGATGAATTAGCACAAACTTTTCTTGACATGCAAGTTGGTATTTTGGAACAACAAATTACTCAATATGAAGAAATGATGAAAACTATTGAAGATGAGACTGAAAAGGAATCTTATGTTGAACAATTAGAGATTTTAAAAAATCAAAAAGCAGAGTTTACATTAGAAAGTGTAAAAGAAGAATTTACAAAAGAGTTTGATAATTTAATAGGAACTTATAAACTTACTTTTAATAAAGATAATTCTTATGAAAGCATTTCTGAAGGAAAAACAGGAACATGGAAAATAAATAAAAAAGCAACAGAACTTATTATAATAGAAGGGGAAAGAGATGTTATTTTTTCTATTACTGGATTAACTAAGAAGAAGTTAAATCTATTTTTCGTGGAAGAACAAAGAGAAGAAGTTATAATTAATTTGGTCTTTATTAAGGAGAAAAAATAATTTTAAAAACATATCAAATATGAAAAAAATAAATCTATTATTAATTGCTTTACTGTTGGTTGTAACAGTTTCTGCACAAAAAAGGAAGGCAGAGAAGAGGTTAATTGGAACTTGGACATTAAAAGAAATTGAAATTGAAAATGCAGATGAAGTAGCTCAATCAGTCCTTGATATACAAATTGATCTTTTGGAAAGGCAAATATCTCAATTAGAAGAGATGATTAAATACATTGAAGATGAGACAGAGAAAGAGACTTATGTTAAGCAATTAGAAGAGTCAAAACTTCAAAAATCAGAATTTACATTAGAAAGCATAAAAGAAGGTTTTAACGAAGAATTTGACAATATGAAAGGTGCTTATAAACTTGTTTTTAATAAAGATCAGTCTTTTAAAAGCCCCTTAGATAACAAAGAAGGAACATGGGGAGTAAATAAAAAAGTAACAGAGCTTATTCTTACAGATGAAGAAGGAGATACCCTATATTCATTTTATATTACTGAATTATCCAAAAAATATATATATCTAATTTTGATAGAAAGACACGGAGAATTGGAAATTATAATAAATTTTGTTTTTGTTAAAGATTAAAAATGTAGAGACCTTGTATGCAAGGTCTCTACATTTTATTATTTCACTATCAATTTTTTTGTAATAACAGTTTCATTATTTTGAAATTTGATAAAATAAATCCCTGATTTATAATCTGATAAATCAACTGATGATTGCTTATTATTTACTGATAATTGTTTTATTGTTTTTCCTGTAATATCAAAAATTGTTATATTTGAATATCTCTGTTCTGTTTCTATGGTAAAAATTCCAGTTGTTGGATTTGGGAAAATAGAAATCTCATTTTTAATTATATTTTCTACATTTACAAAATCTGCATAGCTAATTATTGCCTCCCAACCTTCTTCTTGCACACTACCATCGCTGTGGAACACAAAAGTTAAAGCACCTTCGCTGTTCGTTGCTTTATAAATTTCTGTTGGCGTAGTAGTGCCTGCAAGTTCAACAATAAGTGTAGAAGAGCTATTTGTTCCATCATAAATTTGAAGATAGTCGCAACAAGATTCTAAGTTAAAATTTCCATTAAAATCTGCTTGTAACGTGTATCCTGCCTCGGCTGGCAAAAATGTTAGAGTATAGTCCTCTCCCGAAGAGTATTCGTTGTCGTTGTTTCCACTATCAAAAAACAAAGTATTGCAGGTCGTAATCTCATCATTTGTCATTACAACTGTTTGACCAACAGTAGTAAAATTCCAAGTTTCGCAGCCAATTGCATCTCCATTATCATTTTTAGGAATAATTTTCCAGTAATAGGTAGTGTTGTAAGTTAAAGTAGGCGAATAGCTTGTAGTTGTTACTGTTGCTGTTGGTGTTGTGGGTAAGGTTTCACCAAAATAAACATCATAACTAGTTGCAGTTAATACTGATAACCATGTTAAAACACTTTCTGTATATGATATGCCTGTTGAATTATTTTCAGGATATTCTCCACTCGAACAAGTTGGAGGTTGTGTAGCATCATAACATTCAATAGAAGCCTCCCAGCCGTCGTTTTGAGTAATACCATCACTATGAAAAACAAAAGTTAATTTTCCTTCGTCGTTTGTTGCATAGTAAGTTTCTGCTGGCGTGGACGAACCAGTAAGGACAGCAAGAATTGGAGCTTCTGCATCTGCTCCATCATAAATTTTAAGATAGTCGGAGCTTGATTCTATGTTAAAAGTTCCAGTAAAATTAACAAATAGTTTATTCTCAGTAGCTTCTGGAATAAATGTCATAGTATAATCTTCGTTTGCAGAGTAATTGTTATCATAACTTCCCGAATCAAATAATACTGCTGAACAAGTTGTTACAGTTCCATTTTCTATTATAACAGTTTCACTTCCTGTTTCAAGACTCCATGTATAACAATAGTCTGAACCACCAAATTCATTTTTAGGAATAATTTTCCATTCGTATGTTGTATTTGGTTCTAAACTAACTAAATACTCTGTTCCTGTAATATTATCATTTGGAGTTTCTGGCAAAGTTGTTCCATAATAAATATCATAGCTTGTTGCTGCATCTATTTCTTGCCAAATGAGAGTAAGTTCTGTATATACGTCTGTTTGACCGTTTTCTGGAAAAATAAGACTGGTGCAACTTGGTGGAGAGTTAGGATTATAACACTCCAAAGTTGCCGACCAACCAGCATAAGTTACACTTCCATCGCTATGAAACTGAAATGTTAAAGCACCTTCATCGTTTGTTGCTGTAATTGTTCCAGAAGGTTCATTCTCTTCACAAAATTCTTCAATAAGTGGAGCTGAAGTATTTTCTCCATCATAAATTTTAAGTTGGTCGTAAAAGCAACTTTCTATTGCAAAATCGTTATAAAATTCTACTTCTAACATATTCCCAGAGTTCGTGGGAAAAAAGGTCATCGTATAGTCCTCGTCATCTCCATATTCACCATTTTCGCCTCCCGAGTCAAAAAAGCGAGCATAACAGACATATTCCGTTCCATTTGTCATATTAAATTCGGGAATATATCCAAGTATTATTGTAAATTGTTTGTCGCTACTATAAATTCCTGCAAGCACATCAAATTGCAAAGTAATTGAGGTTTCCAAAGGAGTATTTACAGCAGAAGTTACATTAAACACTAAATCAATAGATTGACTTGGAGAGAAATCGCCAATAGAATATTGTGTAGTATTTATGGTAAAATATTCACTCGTGCCAACAATTTCTAACAAAACTTCGGCAGGAATACTTGCATGTCCGTTGTTTGTTGCCGAAATAATCAAATCAGCATTTTCTCCTGCATCAATAATACCGTTAGCATTATTATCATTTGTTATTTGTAATGAGCCAATTGCAATATTTGGTGCGTGTGTAGTTATTGTTATTTGCTCTGTCCAAACTTCTTTTGTATCGTCGGCAGTTATAGTAACAGTAAGGCTAATATTATACATGTCGGGCACACCATCAGAAATCTCTAATAAAAATTTATTTGATATTATTCCTATTCCTCCATTTCCAGCAATACTGCCAAGATTTATATTTTCATTATCTGTTAAAGAAACAACATAAAAATTTGTAGTTGTTATACTTACAGTAGTATTGTTTGAAGGAGTTGTTCCATTGTTTTGAATAATTATTTCTATATTTCCCGATTGCCCATAATCAAGATAAGTATTTCCATTAATAGTTGCACTATAGATAGTTAGGTTGGCAGAAAGTGGTGATTTTAGATTATTTTCTGCTACTACATAGTCTCTGGACGGAAATAGGTAATAAGCAATCATACAGTGTGTTATCTTGTTAAATTGGTTTGAATGTTTTGTATTTTACAAACTTATAGCATTGTCTGTTTTTTTTACACCGTGATTATCAGTGTTTTATCTTTTTTTGTTTTTAAACATTCAAATTGATTTAGCCTTGTATTTATTTGATATATAAATTGTTATCTATTTCCGTCCAGACACTACATAGTTTACAAAAAAGAATAATGCAAAAAGTAAGATAATTTTATTTTTCATGATTTTTCAGATTAATGGGTTGTAAAGTTAAGGATTAGTGGAGTTATAATTTCTAATCAGTTAATAACTGAAGTTTCTGACTTTCTAAATCGGTGATAATAAAATTGTTAGAAATAC
>JAOZQN010000529.1 GCA_029932195.1 Bacteroidales bacterium
CATTAATAATGAGCTTTAAATAAAGAATTTACAAACTCCGAAACTTCAGTAAAATATAAAGTAAAAAAATCCGTAAAAAATCCGTTCAATCCGCATTATCCGTGTTCCTATTAATATGACAAATATATTAGGAAGTAAAACACCTAAAATTCAGTGATTTATAATTTCAACAAAATCCGTTATAATCAGGAAAATTTCACCAACAAACACCTCCCAACGTGCCATAGGCACTTAGAAACGTTTAAACTTAAAAAAACACTCCAATGAAAAAACAATTTATAATTTTAGCAATAGTAATTATTTCAAGTTCGTTGTTTGCACAAAATATTGAACTAAAAAGAGTTGAGCCTGCAAACTGGTGGGTAGGTATGGAAAATCCAAATCTACAACTCCTTATATCTGGCGAAAACATTTCACTAACAGACGTTATAATCAAATCTGATAAAGTTGAATTGGTGAAAATCAATAAAGTAGAAAATCCGAATTATTTATTTTTGGATTTAAAGATAAATAAAAATGCAACTGCAGGAGAATTTGAAATTTTATTTAAAAAAGGACGAAAGACAAAAGGAAAATATAGTTATACCTTAAATCAAAAAACAAAACGTCAAAGAGGCTTTTCAAGTGCAGATGTAATATATTTGCTTATGCCAGACCGATTTGCAAACGGGAATCCTGAAAATGATTCTCATAAAGATATGCTGGAAAAAGCAAATCGTGAAAATCATGATGGAAGACATGGTGGTGATATTCAGGGAGTTATTGATAATTTAGATTATATAAAAGAACTCGGAATGACGGCTGTTTGGCTAAATCCGACAATTGAAAATAATAATAAAGATTATTCGTATCATGGATATGGAATTACCGATTTTTACAAGACCGATGCACGTTTTGGAACAAACGAGGACTACAAAAAACTTGCCGACGAGCTTCATGAAAAAGAAATGAAATTGATAATGGATATGATTTTTAATCATTGTGGAATAAATCATTGGTGGGTAGGTGATTATCCTACAAAAGATTGGACAAATTCAAATCCAGATTTTCGTTCAAATTTTAGAGGTAGCACAATTGCCGACCCTCATGCTTCTAAATCTGATGAAAAACAGATGGTTGAAGGCTGGTTTGTTACAACTATGCCAGACTTAAATCAAAATAATAAATACTTGGCAACTTATCTTATTCAAAATAGTATTTGGTGGATAGAATATGCTGATTTAGATGGTATTAGAATGGATACTCAACCATATCCTTACAAAGAATTTATGGCAGAATGGGCAAAAACGGTTAGAGAAGAATATCCTACAATAACTTTACTTGGAGAAACTTGGCTTCAAAAAGTGCCATTTACTGCTTATTTTCAGGGAGATAGTCCTATTTCGGGAGATTATAATTCTTATTTGCACAGCACAACCGATTTTCCTCTCTATTATGCTATAAAAGATGCTTTTAACGAGGGTGAAGGCTGGACTTCTGGTCTCAAAAAATTATACTATATTCTTGCACAAGATTTTTTATATGACGATGCAAGTAGAAATGTAATTTTTATGGATAATCACGATTTAGATAGGTATTATACATCTGTTGGTGAGGATATTAATAAATTTAAAATGGGAATTGCATTTTTGCTAACAACAAGAGGAATTCCAATGTTTTATTATGGAGACGAAATTCTTACAACAGGGCACGAACACAAAGGACACGGGCATATACGAACCGATTTTCCTGGTGGTTGGGCAAGTGATAAAACAAATGCTTTTACAAAAAATGGTAGAACAGAAGAGCAAAACGATATTTTTGATTACATAACAAAACTTGCTAATTGGAGACAAACAAATAAAGCTGTAACAAACGGAAAACTAACTCACTATATTCCTGAAAACAATACTTATATTTATTTTAGACATACCGAAAATGAAGCAGTTATGGTAATTTTAAATAATCATAATACAGAAAATAAAACAATTGATTGCGAACGATTTAACGAAATTTTGAAAGATTATAAATCAGGAACAGAAATTATTACTGGCAACAAAATTGAGCTCAATAAAATAAAAATTCCTAAGAAATCAGCAATGATTATTGAATTGAAATAACTTTTTTATCTTAAAAACATGTATTTTTTATTTTTGATAAAAATATGAAATGAATTATTAACCCTTTATTTTTGATAAAAATAAAGAAATAGAAATTTCATCCTGAAATGAAGGTGTTTTTCAGTTCTTGGTTTACAAATTAATAAAAAAAACTGGCGTTTTTCATATCCACTTTACACTTTCTGCTTTTCTCATTAGCGTAGGGTTTAAAACCCTACGCTAATGAGCTGAAATTTAAGTCGTTATTATATTTCTTGTTTTATAAATAAATAAAAAAAGTGTAAACTACTTTTGATTAATATGAAAAACGCCAAAAAACTTTACGAGCTTTGCTCTGTAGTTGCAATTTTAGTTGCAGTTTCGCTACGAAACTGCAACTAAAGTAAACCCTATTATTCTGTCTATTATTGAATTTTAAAAGCTTTAAAATAAATAAAATAACTGCGTCAAAAATCCGATTTTTTTTTTAAAACTTTACTAATTGATTTGAGTGTGTAACATATAGGGGGCGAGTGTTACAAGTTACAGGTTTCAAGTTTCGCAAAGCGAAAGAAAAATGATTATTTTTTTATGAAAAATACAAAAAATAATTATAATAAATCATAATTTATAATCGCATTGCGAAACCTGTAATATGCAACCTGTAACCAAACTCCCCCAATATGTTACACACTCAATTGATTTTAGATAAAACAGAATAAAAATATTCTTATGAAAAAGAACAACAAACTTCAAATCAGAAATAGCACGGCTGAATTTCTGATTTTTACAAATCAGAGTAAAACTTCATCAATTGAAGTTCGTTACGAAAATGAAACTATTTGGTTAAGTCAAAAATTAATGGCTGAATTATTTGACGTTGAAGTAAATACTATAAATTATCACTTAAAAGAAATTTACAAAAGCGGTGAAATACAAAAAAAACGAACTATTCGAAAATTTCGAATAGTTCAAATTGAAGGAAAGAGACAAGTAAATAGAGAAGTAGATTTTTATAATCTTGATGCAATAATTTCGGTTGGATACCGTGTAAATTCTGTTAGAGCAACACAATTTAGACAGTGGGCAACTCAGACATTAAGAGAATATGCAATTAAAGGTTATGTTCTTGACCACAAACGAATGGAAAACGGTGCATTTATAGATGAAGATTATTTTGAGCACCTACTTGAAGAAATCCGTGAAATACGATTGAGTGAGCGTCGTTTTTACCAAAAAGTAACTGATATTTATGTAACGAGTATAGATTATAACAAAAATGCACCTACAACGAGAGATTTTTTTGCAAAAGTTCAAAATAAACTTCATCATGCTATTCATCAACATACAGCAGCTGAATTAATTGTAAAACGTGTTGATAGTGAAAAAAAACATTTGGGATTAACCTCGTGGAAAAATAGTCCAAACGGAAAAATCCTTAAAAGAGACGTTTCAATTGCAAAAAATTATCTCAATAAAAATGAATTGGAAGCGTTAGGGCAAATTGTTAATGCCTATCTTGAATTAGCAGAAAGTAGAGCAAAGCGAAAAATACCAATGACAATGCAGGATTGGGCAAAACGATTAGATCTATTTTTGCAATTTGATGACAGAGAAATATTGAAAAATGCAGGAAGCATAAGTGCTGCAATAGCAAAAGAACACGCAGAAAGTGAATTTGAAAAATATAGAATTATACAAGACAAATTATTTCAATCAGATTTCGATAAATTAATAAATAAAATTGATAATAAACAGATTGATAAATAGGATATTATCACCATAACATTTTGCTTTATGTCAGTCATTTTTTGCTTTTTGTTCCGCCTACGGCTACACAAAAAATAAAAAAAAATGTCCGCCTCAATGCACATTTCCGACATTAAACATATCAGCATCATTGTAGAGCATACGGATTGTAAAATTTAACAAAACTCACAAAATTGTAATGAAAGTTAAAATCTCAGAGTAATCTATATTTTTTTTATCTTGTAAAAGGTTTATTCTCAGGTGAAAGCTAATTAAAAATTCAACACTTAAATTTAAAGACTTATTTTAAGTGTAATTTAGAAATTGAAATCTTCTAACCTATAAAGACATGAAACAATTAATTATTTTAACAATACTGAGTTTATTTAGTAGTGTATTATTTGCACAAAAAGATAC
>JAOZQN010000530.1 GCA_029932195.1 Bacteroidales bacterium
CTTGCCACGAGAAGTCGTTGATAATCACCTTTGTCCAACCTTACGTGGGTAGCCAGAATTCATTTTGATTCATTACTTATAAATAAAAATAGAAGATGAAAAATTTGACAAGTTCAAGTATCAAGAGACAAAGTATTCTTAATAATAATATTGCAATACTTGGAAAGTGTATTAGGTTTTATACAAAACGATGATTATTACCCAAGTATAGAAAATAAACTTACACATTTAATTTATTCGGTTAATAAAAATCACTGTTTTATTGATGGTAATAAAAGATTATCAATTACATTAGGAATAAAATTTCTTTTAATAAATGGGTATTATAAATATATAGCAAAGTTTATTAATGAAATAGAAAATATAAGTTAGAGCCAACTAAAAATAACAATCACTAATAACTAATAATGACAAAAACATTAATAATATGGACAGATAAATATTCTGTCGGCTACGATGAAATAGATAGCCAGCATAAAAAACTTGCCAGAATGATAAATGATTTATACGCATCATTTACACAAGGAAAAGCAGATGAAATTATAGAAAATATTTTAACAGAAATGATAAAATATACAGATTATCATTTCAAAACAGAAGAAAAATATTTTGAAAAATACAATTATTCCGAAACTAAATTACACAAAGAACAACATCAAGAATTTGTGACAAAAGTAACAGTTTTTTATGACGATTTTAAAAACGGAAGTATTACAATAACTTACGATACAATGAATTTTTTACGAGACTGGCTTTTAAAACATATACAAGGGTCGGATAAAAAATATAGCATTGAATTTAAAAATAAAAATTATGCAATACCAAAAAATAATCTCTAAAATAATAAACATTGCAGAAAAAGATATTGATATTGAGAGCTTTATAAAATTATCGTTCGCAGAGTTATTGTTATTTTCTGATAATTTTATTGAGATTGATACATCTTTTGAACTTGTTTTTAATAATGCTAATTTAAAGGTTGTTGATAACACCCGTAATTTCCCAAAAAAATGCAAAATAGATAAATCGGGTCAATGTTTTTGTGCAAACGCAACAAAATTAACGCAGATAACAGAATGTAAAAAAGACAAAAGCAATTTGACTGGTTCGCATTATTGTATTCCGATTTTTAACGAACAAAAAACGCAAGCAATTTTAGTTTTACACGCAATAAATCAGCTTGATAATATAAAATCTGAATTTATTAAAACAATAAAAAATCTTTTAGAAACATTCATCAGAACTAAAAACAGAGAAAAAAAATTAATTTCGAAAGCTCAACAGCAAAATTTTCTCAATCAAAAACTTTTTTCTCAAAGTCTTGAAATTGACCAGAAAAATTTAGAAATTGAAGAACAAAAATTACAAATAGAAGAGCAAAATGAAGAACTTCGCCAAAATAATGAAGAACTGCAATCTTTGATTGAAAATATTGAAAAACAAAAGGAAATAATAAAAGAAAGCGAAGAGAAATATATATTTATAGCTAAAAATGTAAGTGATGTTATCTGGATTTGGAATCTAAATAAAAATAAGTTTACATATATCAGTCCGGCAGTATATTCATTAAGGGGATACACAGTAGAAGAAGCAATTAGAACACATCTGCTTGACTCATTTACACAAAGTTCCGCCGAATATATTGCAATGCAAAGTCAAATTCGTTTAGAAATTTTTATTAAAAACCACAAAGAAAAAATCTTTTATACAGACGAGTTGCAACAATATTGTAAAAATGGAGATATAATTTGGACAGAAGCTTCTACACAATTCGCATTTAACAAAAAAAACGAAATTGAAGTTTTTGGTATTTCTCGAAATATAAACAATCGAAAAAAAGCAGAATTAGAACTAAAAACAGCCCATAAAAGTATCACAGACAGTATTAATTACGCTAAAAGAATACAAACAGCCATTTTACCCTCCAAAAATTTACTCCTCAAAAAATTATCTAAGCATTTCGTATTATTTAAACCGCGCGATGTAGTAAGTGGAGATTTTTACTGGTGGACAAATATAAAACATTATACAATAATAACCGTAGCAGACTGCACCGGACACGGAGTTCCAGGAGCGTTTATGAGCATGCTCGGAATATCAATATTGCGTGATATTATCAATAAACAAAATTTTACGAATACAAGTGTTATTTTGCAAAAGTTAAGAACTGAAATTATAAAAACCTTACAAAGCGGCACACAAGATGGTATGGATATGGCAATAATATCAATAAATCAAAAAACAAATACATTGCAATTTTCTGGAGCAAATAATCCATTATTTTTAATCAGAAAAGAGAAATTGGAAACAAAAACTTATAATAATGTTAGGATATTTAATACTGAAAATAAATCAAACGACTTAACTTTGTATGAATTTAAAGCAGACAAAATGCCTGTTGCAACTCATATAAAAATGGATAGATACATGACAACAGAATTAAAACTACAAACCGGTGATTGTCTCTACATGTTCAGCGATGGATATGTTGACCAATTCGGCGGAGAGAAAAATCGGAAATTTATGTCGAAAAATTTTAAAAAATTGCTTTTAAACAATGCTCATAAATCAATGTCGGAGCAAAAAGAGATTTTAAACAAAACACTTAACGACTGGAAAGGTAAAATAGAACAAGTTGATGACATCCTTGTTTTCGGAATGAAATTTAACGAATAGAATGAAAACTAATGGCTCTAACATTGTGCTTCATGTCATTTTATTTTTTGCGTTTTTGGTGCTTCGTTCCTGAAAAAAACACAAAAAATAAAACGCCACAAGGCACATTTACGTTATCATCTTGCTGTTGGCAAAATAAGTAAAGACTTATTATTAAAAATAATTACATCTATTTTAAATGATATTGATAGTAGTGAAGAGCTTAAACTTGAAATTTTTGATGCAATATCATAAAAAAATAGATTTTAAAATAGAGAAATGAAAAAAATAGCAATACTCGGTTCAACTGGTTCAATTGGAACTCAGGCACTTGAAGTTATAGATAAAAATACAGATATTTTTCAGGTGGAAGTTCTTACTGCAAATAATAATGCAAATTTACTTATTGAGCAAGCAAAAAAATATAAGCCAAATGCAGTAGTTATTGCAAATGAAAAAAAATACGATTACGTCAAAAATATTTTACAAGCCATAGATATAAAAGTTTATGCAGGTAAAAAAGCAATAGCACAGATAGTTGAGATGGACAGTATTGATATTGTTCTTACCGCACTTGTTGGATATTCGGGATTAATTCCTACAATTAATGCAATAAAAGCTAAAAAAAACATTGCACTTTCCAACAAAGAAACTCTCGTAGTTGCAGGCGACCTAATTACACAACTTGCTCTTGAAAATAAGGTAAGTATTTATCCCGTAGATTCAGAGCACTCGGCTATATTTCAGTGTCTTGTGGGCGAATTTCAAAATCCAATAGAGAAAATATATCTAACCGCTTCGGGAGGTCCTTTTAGAACTAAAACAAAAGCTGAATTAGAAAAAGTTACGAAAATACAAGCCCTAAAACACCCGAATTGGGATATGGGAAATAAAGTAACAATAGACTCTGCATCGCTGATGAATAAAGGTTTAGAAGCAATTGAAGCTCGTTGGCTTTTTGACCTCAAGCCAGAACAAATTGATATTATTGTCCACCCACAATCAATAATTCATTCCATTGTGCAATTTACCGATGGCTCTATGAAAGCTCAAATGGGTGTTCCAGACATGAAACTACCTATCCAATATGCACTTGCCTATCCACAACGAATTTTTTCGGACTTTAAAAGATTTAATTTCTTAGATTATCCGCAACTAACTTTTGAGCAACCAAAGAAACACCTTTTCAGAAATCTTGATATAGCTTTAAATGCCTTAAAATCAGGTGGGAATACTGCTTGTATTATGAACGCCGCAAACGAAATTGTTGTAGATGCTTTTTTACAAGATAAAGTTAAATTCCTTGAAATGCCAGATATTATTGAACAAACAATTCAAAAATTAGACTTCAAAACGAATTTAACATTAGAAGAATACGTAGAATTAGACACAGAATCAAGAAATATTACAAAAAGTTTAATCCAACTATAATGTGATTTTAAGTATTAAATATTGCATTTCGTGTAAAATTAGTTCAGACCTCAAAACATGAGTTGATTAAACTAGCGTAAATAACTGTGCGTCAAAGACTAAAACAACAACTGGACGTTTGGTTTTTGTTAGTTTTATTGTTTCGTGAGCTGTCTGA
>JAOZQN010000531.1 GCA_029932195.1 Bacteroidales bacterium
TTTAACTACCTTTGCTCAGTAATTAATAAAATTACATTTCGGGCACACACATTGGGCTGGGTGTCAGTGGTTTTGTGGCGTTTTTTTCGTGCTTCGCACTCAAAAACACCACAAAACCACCGCCACCAGCCCATTTCCGATATGCTCAACTGCAAAAATCAAAAACAAAACTAATAAACAAAAAAGTCAAGAAAAAAAACAAAAAAATGGTTTTATTTTTAACATCAATTTAACAAATTAGAATACTAATAATTACAAAAAAATAATATGGAACCAATAAGTTTAGCAATTTTTGCACTTACATCAGCAATTGGCGGAATTATCGGCAATCAAGTTGATGACGAAGTATTTAATAGATTTGTGAAAAATAATTTGAAAAAATGGCTAAAAAAAACATCTCGTCCAATAAATCATGATTTAGAAAGAGCTGTTAGGAAAGCGGTATTAAATTCTACTCTTATTTTTTTAATTGAATATTCTAAAAAATATACAAAGAAATTTTTAGGAATAAAAAAAAGAACAAAAGAATTAAATAAAATTAGAAAATATCTAAATGCACAAAAAAAAGAATTATACAATAATTCATATTCACCACCAGAAAATATTGTTAATTATGAATTAGAACTTCTTTTAAAACCAAATTCAAACGGAAAAGAATTTTCAGAAATTAAGTCTGAATACAAAAATAATATCATCAATGAATTAAAAAATAATTTAGAAGTAATTCCTGATAATTTTCAGAATTGTATAAAAGAAGGGCTAACAGTTGGAAGTCAAAAAATGGATTGGTTTGAATTAATGAGTTCTTTTTTTATTGAAACAGTAAAAGAAAATAAAAGAGTTAGAACTATTGTAGATAATGAGTTGCTACTAAGTATAAAACGAGATTTAAAAAAGGAAAATATTTCAGTTCAATTTAGCAGTGATGATTTTAAAGGAGCAATTACTGTTTCAGAAAAAAATATTATAAACTTGCTAAACGAAAGTAAAGAAGATATAATAGAGAGTATTAATGAAAGTAAAGAAGAAATTAAAAACAGAATTAACGAAAGCGATAACAAGCTAATAAATAGAATTGAAGTAAGTGATAAAAAACTTGATGATGATTTTAAGCAATTAAAAAAGATATTAGATTTACCACCAGAAATAAAAGAAATAAAAGAAAAAATCATAAAAAAAACAAACCAACTTTCAAATACGCTTACAGAATTAACTGAAATTATAAAAAATAAAAATCAAGAATATGATAAAAATAAAAGCTCAACCAAAATAAAAAAAATAAATTGGCATATATTAATGAAAGCAATTAAAAGTGGTAGTTGTATTTTGTTTATTGGACAAGATTTGTCAATTAACGAAAACGGTAATTCTTTGAATGAAAAAATTTTTACTGAATTTGGCGAGCAATATGATATAGAATATCTTGCAGACGAAAGTTTTTTCGAACCTGTTGAAAATGTTGAAATGCAAATAATGATAGACGATATTGCTGATGAATTCGAAAATGTTTTTTACAAAAACAATAAAATTGCACACAAATTATTACAAAAATTTGCAAAAATACCTTTTAGTTTAATAATTTCAATGACACCAGATAATACAATGCACCGCATTTTTAATGAATATAATAAAAAACACCAATATTTATCTTATAATGGAGAAAATCAAAATATAGAAAAACCGACAAATATAAATCCAATTATTTATAATATTCTTGGAGAAATAGAAAAAAGAGAGTATCTTTTTTCACATGAACAATTTTATGAATATTTGCGAAATATCGACATTGATAAAAATATAAAATTAAAACTCAAAAAAGCAACTCATTTTATTTTTATCGGTTTTAACTTTAATAAATGGTATAAAAGACTTTTATTATTTATCCTTGAAATTACAAGAAAAAGTGGAAAATCATATCGTCATGTAATAGATAATTCAAATATTGAAGATAAATTTAAAAATATTATAGAGAAACAATTTAACTTAACATTTATTAATCAAGAATATACACCGTTTATCGACCAACTATTACAAAAAGCAAAAAAAGAAAATCAATTTATTGATTTAGAAAATGATTTTATTAAAAGTAATGTTACAAAAATACAGGACATAAACAATAAATTGTTTGATGAAAGTAAACTTGAAAAACTTACAGAAATTAATAAAACTGTTGAGCAAATTGAAAATAAAATAAACGTTTTCAAAAATAATTTATAAATATGGTAAACAATAAAAAACATACAGAGAAAAGGTATCCTGGAATTTATTCATTTTCGAAAGAACAAGAAAACATTTTTTTTGGTCGTGATTATGATATAAAAGAACTAACAACACTAATCGAAGTAGAAAATCAAATATTGCTTTATTCAAAATCTGGCATTGGAAAAACATCATTACTGAATGCAGGTGTTATTCCTAAATTGTCAGAAAATTATATTCCTATAAATATACGTTTTTTTGCAAACAATAATGAGCAAAAATTATCCCCATTACAACGAACAATTGACTTAATTAAACAAACTCACAAAATAAAAAAACAAAACGAAATTTTACTTGACAATCTGTTTAAAAAAAACACAAAAACTCTGTGGTATTATATCAAAAAACTTCAACTATTTGATATTGATAAAACTTTTATTTTAATATTTGACCAATTTGAAGAACTTTTTTCTTATTCCAAAGAACAAATAAATGAATTTAAAAATAATTTGTATGAATTAATTCAAAATAAAATACCAATAAATATAGCACACGAAATAATTAGAAAACAAAAAAACAAGTTAATTACAAAAGATAATTTAAGATTTTTATATAGCAATCCTGAAATTAAAATTATATTTGCCATACGTTCCGACCGATTAAGTTTACTTAATCAACTTTCTGATAAAATACGAAATATTCAACAAGTTTTTTACGAGCTAAAACCACTTGATAACCAACAAGCAAGACAAGCAATTACTGAACCTGCAAAAAAAAAAGGAAACTATAACAGTCCAAAATTTGAATTTGAAATATTGGCAATTGATAAAATAATTAATGCTCTTACCGACAACCAAAAACAAAATATAGAAACAACTCAATTACAGATAGTTTGCCAACGTATTGAAGAAAATATATTAAATAATAAAATCAAAAAAAAAATAACTGCAAATGATATTCCCGATTTTAAAGATATTTTTTTAAATTTTTATGACGAAACTATTAATAAGGTTACTAAGGAACTCATAGAACGAAATAATATTCGTAAATTTATTGAAGACCAATTAATACGAAATAATCAAAGAATTTCACTTGATGAAATTATTTGCCAAGATAGTGTTACAATAGAAAATTTAAAAACTCTTACAAACAGCCATCTTTTACGAGCCGAGAAAAATAGTACAGGTGGTTTCTCTTATGAATTGAGCCATGATACATTAATTGAACCAATTTTAATATCCAGAAAAGAACGCATAGCGAAAGAAGAAGAACAAAGAGTTGAGAAAGAAAGACAAAAAGAGCTAAAACTTGCCAGAGAAAAAGCTGAAAAAGAACTTTTGGAACGAAAAAATGCAGAAGAACAACAAAAAATATTACAAAAGGCACTTGATGAAGTCGAAAAAATGCAAGATAAAATGGAAAAAGCTATTTTTGATAAAGCAGTAAAAGAACAAAATAAAAAATGGAATGGGACTAAAAAGGGGGCTAAAAGGATAGAAGATTTAGAAATTCTTGAACAAATTTACACTTTAAATTTAGCATCAAATGCTCTTTTTCGTTTACCAAGTAGCGTCAGTTCGTGTTATAATCTACGGAGTATTAATCTTTTGAATAATCCAAATATTGAATGGGAAGATTGTTTTAATACACTTCGTTCATTACATAACTTAACAGAAATAAAAGTTTCTATTTACAATTTAAACGATATTGAAAATATTTACTGGAATACAATAACTGGTATTGAAATTTTACAAAAAGGATTAACAAAAATTCCAAAAAATATTTTAAAACTAACACAATTAACATTTCTCAATATAAAAGGAAATATTTTAAAACTAACACAAGAATTTTTTAAATTAAGAAATTTGCAATACTTAAATTTAAGTAGTTGCAAAATAGATAACTTACCAAAAGAAATAGGTAATCTTACAAATTTAACAGAATTATATATTGAAGGTAATAAATTAAAAACGATTCCAAAAGAAATATATAACTGAAGTTTCGGAGTTTGTAAATTCTTTATTTAAAGCTCATTATTAATG
>JAOZQN010000532.1 GCA_029932195.1 Bacteroidales bacterium
TTAAAGAAATTCTTAACTTAATTGCTAGGTCAAATCATTGTCCTGTGTAGTTACACAAAATTTTATCATGAAATCAACAAAAATAAATTTAGTAATTATTCTTATTTTTACAATAAGTCTAACAATAATTACATCTTGTAACAAAGAAAATGTAGAAGCATCAATAGAAGAAGAAATTTACAATCCAGTGTTCCCAAAATCAATAGATATTGAAATTGAAAATATTCTTACTTTTCAAGAATTAGCAGATACTGTTGAATATTACAATGGAGAAGAAGGTTTTTATAATTTGGTAATAACAGAGCCAGTTCAAGTTTTGTCTGAAAATGCTGATAAAATTGCTGAAAACTCTGAAATAATTTTTGATACAGAAAACAATACTATTTTTAATGATATTCTAACAAATATTGAAGAACTTAAAAATGCAAAAGAAGAGCAATTAAAAATAGATATTGTATTTGACGGAAATTATACAATTATTGCATCTTCTGAATTGCATTTAACATTTAATAATGAGAGAGAAATTAATGGAGAAGTTAGCGAAATTATATTTATAGCAGAAACAGAATTTACTGCAAACGAAATACTGTATCTTTGTGATTTTGTTTATTTATATGACAGGGGAATTGCTTTATATAAACAAGACGAAAACACTGCAATTTCTTTTGATTTTGCAGAAAATATTTCTGCACAAATTATGAGTAACTTTATAAATCAAGAAGGAACAGGAAATATTGCAGTTCCTGCAAATGAGACCACAGGAGTATGGTTGGCAGGTGATACTATTCCTGACAATATAGATAATTTGTATTTTCCAGAAATGACACAAGAACTTTATATTGATGCTCACAATGCAGTAAGAGCGACAAATATACATCCAAACATGTCAAATGCACTGAAAAAAGGATTAGCTCTCGACTTAAAATTTTTAATTAAAATTCAGTATAATCAACCAAATTTATTTAATATTCCTGGTAATTCAGTTACTTGGGATTATATTGATAGCTTGGCAAATTTAGACATAAAAATAGTTGAATAATTTTATACTTAAACATACATTAAATAATATGATAACACTACAACATCAAACAGAACAACGACTTATGAGTTATGTTTCAAATTTTGGTGGAAACTATGATAAGATGATAACCAATATATTGTCTTATCGTATTTCTCAATTACAAAAATCGGTTAAGTCAATTAAAATAGATTTGCGATATTTTGAACAAAAATATGAAATGCAAACTCCTATTTTTTATGAAAAATTTGAAACAGGTAAACTTGGTGATGAAAACAATGATTATTACCAATGGAGTGGAGAATATGAAACATTTCTTGATTATCAAAAAGAACTAAAATATTTGCTATGATAAACGATTATTTTATTCAGTTTGAACAAACAATAGCAGATTTTTCAATTATTCAAAAACAAAAAATTGAAAAACAGCGAAAAGACTTTGAATTTGGTATAATCAAAGGCAAATTGTTTTTTGAAAATGGAAGTATGGAATTTATTGAAGTTGTTAGATTTGTATCCAGAAAATTTGTAAAAATAAAATACAAATATCATTTTATGGATAACAACAACATGATGATATTCCGATATGATAATGTGAAACATCATCCACATATAAAAACATTTCCGCACCATAAACATGTAGCAGAACAAATATTGCCAAGTAAAGAACCTGATATTTTCACCGTATTAAAAGAGATACAGAAAATCATTAAAACAAAATAACTTTAACAATGTCAATGAAGGCTTTAACATTTTCTTGCATTTCATTGCCTTTTTTCTACGATAGTGCTGATTTTTAGCAAAGTGCGTTAAATTGACATTTTACTTTTAATTGAACATTGTGCAGAAAAAGGCAACGAAAAGCAAGAAGTTACCGTTAGGCTTCACTGCCGAAAATATATTTATAAAAAAACGGAACAAATAATAAACTCAAATTTATAAAATAATGAAAAAAATAATTACAATATTTTTTGCAATAGCAATTTTCCAAATTCCAGCAGTTTTTGCCCAAACTTTTGTTGAAAATAGATATTTTAATGAAAATAGTGGCGAAAAAACGACGGGTGTTTATGAAGACAAATTAGTATATGTTCACGAAAATGGCAATTTATACTTAGTAGATGGTAGTAATATTCCGATATTTTTAACAACAACTACAACTATTGAAGATAATTTTATTTTTAATGGCACAGCTCAAATTGCTAATGAATTTGAAATAGACAATCAAAATAATTTTAACATTATTAATACGTTGGATTTTTCAACTGATATCAAAGATATAGCAAAAGACAACAATGAAAATTATTATTTCGTAGATAGCGACGGAAAACTCTTTGCTTATGATGAAGGCGGAAATCATACAGAACTTTATATTTTGGATTATCCAACTCAATTTACAGGTTTAACTGTTGATGACAATTATATTATTATTTCACGATTTACCAACGAAGGTTCAAGGATTATTAAAATCCCAAAAACTGGTGGAGAGAATATTATTTTTAATTATACAGCTTTGGGAGTAGAAGAAATAATCTGTGTAGAATTCTCTAATAATAATCAAGAAATAATTATATATAAAGGCGGAACAGGAACGAACCAAGTATGTAAAGTTGAAAATGACGGAAATTTAACAGAATTATTTGAAATAACGGAATTAGTAGGAGCAATAGAAATGTCCGCAAGCATAGACGAAAACGATAATTATCACGTGCTTGTAACAGGACAAAACGGAAGTCTTGAAATTGTTTACGAAGAAGAAACAAATAATGTTCAAAATTTGCAAAATATTCAAATTTTAGTTTCTCCAAACCCAACAAACGGAATAATAAACGTAAAAACACAGGAACAAATTGAAAAAATAACAATTTTGAATATAACAGGGAAAATAATTTTAGAAACAACAAATACCGAAATTAATTTATCAAAACAAAAAACAGGGACATATTTCATAAAAATTGAAACAGAAAACGGAATTTTAACAGAAAAAATTGTAGTTGAATAAAACAACAAATTTTCGTATCTTTACATTATCAAAAATAAACCTAACAAATGGCAAAAAAACAAATAAAATCTCATGATAGTTTTTTCAAAAACTTGTTGTCAAAAAGAGAGCAGGCAATTGAATTTCTTGCAAAAACAACGCCAGCAGAAATAGTTAAAAATTTGCATCTGGACACATTGCAACTTGATACAACTGATTATGTGGACAGCGAATTACAGGAATATTTTGCAGACGTAGTTTATAATTGTGATTATACTTTTAACGAAAATGAGACTAAAAAAGTAAAAATAACGTTTCTTTTTGAGCATAAAAGTTACAAAGAAAGTATTCCACATTTGCAACTAAATAGATATTTGCTAAATATTTGGGATACACAAGTAAATCAGGCGAATATAGATAAAATTAAATTCAAAGATTTTCGTTTGCAACCAATAATTCCAATAATTTTCTATCACGGCACTACGAAGTGGAACAAACAGCCATTTGAAAATTATTTTTCTGGAATGGACAATTTTTTATTGAATTTTCTGCCAAAATTTGATTATCATCTAATTGATATGGTGGATTATCCAAATGCAAGGATAACTCAATTATTTCAAAAGAGACAATTACAAATCGGTTTACTTTTGATGAAAAACATATTTCATGAAACTTCTTTATTAAATTTGGTAAAAGATATTTTTTCAAACACAATAGATTTTCCCGACAAAACACAAGAACGACAATTTTACGAAAGCATAACAAATTACATTTATCATTCTGCAAGTATTAACATTCAAACATTTATAGAACTTATGGAAACTTTAAGAACACGAAATTCTCAAACTTTTATTTCAACGGCAATGCAACTTGAAAAAAAGGGTGAATTAAAAGGAATAAAAAAAGTTGCTTTTACAATGATACAAGAAAATTATACAAATAAAGCAATAATGAAATGCACAGGATTGACAGAAAACGAAATTGAATATTTAAGGACAATGAAAGATTTTCAAATCAACTTATTAACGAACTGAAAAACATAAAAAGAAGCCTAACATTTTCTTGCTCATCATTTGCTTTTTCAGTGTGCGGGAATTGTGCATGGGTGCGTTGATTGATTGACATTTTACTGATAATTGACAATGTACCAAAAAAGCAAACGATGGCAAGAAGTTACCGATATGCCTAGTGCGACCTGCAAAGGGTTGTATTTGATTGATTTACATAAGTTTAGTGAACAT
>JAOZQN010000533.1 GCA_029932195.1 Bacteroidales bacterium
AAAACTGGGGGAACTTTTTTTGATGAAATATCAAATTATTAACACCTTACCCCCAACCCTCCCAAAGGGAGGGAGTTCTTTTTTTCGTTTTTACCTTTCCCAAAGGGAAAGTAAAGCTCCCTCCCTTTGGGAGGGTTGGGGTGGGCTTATGGATTGTCAATGGATTATTTACAGAGTGAAAATAAATAAAGAAGTTATGAAAAAAAGATACTTTATAATTTTAATTTTTATTGTTCTAATATCTGCTTGCAACTCAAATAGATTGATTATAGAGCAAGATATACCTCGTGAATTAGGAATACATTTAATAAATGAAGGTGAAATAGATAATGCTGATTTTCAAATTTATGTAGATGCAACTAATCAGTTTATAGAAGAGCATAATAAAATGAGAAATTACCTTAATTTGTATTATTCCGATGTAGATAGCAATTCTCTTAATGTTTATATAGTTAAAAATAGTTATGTTACTGAGAGCCAGCAGGCAATAGGAATTGCAATTACAGCTTTAGGGGTTGGAGTTCTTGCAGCAACACTTCTTTCAGATACTGGTTTTTGGCTTGTTTTTTGGTATAGTCCAGTAAATAAGGCTGTTCTTGGTGCAGAGTTTTCAGATGACATAGATTCATTACAAAAATCATTTACGGTAAAGACTATTCAAACACGACATAGATTTGAGAATTTAAAAGACCAAAAAGAAAAACAGAAAAAGGCATATTCAAATTTTTTATATCAAACAATATTTAACATAGAAGCAAACATGGCAAAACATTGACAAAAAAATAGGCTATCCGCATAAGGTTGGATAGTTCTGGTTATCAAGGCAACACGTTGCCAAGTGCCTCTGGCACGTTGGCAAGAGTTGAGTGAAAAATTATCCAACTTTACGTTGGTAACCAAAACTTCACAAATTCAAAATTTCAAAACTTAATATATATGAAAATATTAGAATCAAAAATTACGGCAGTAACTGTCTTTACAGACAGGGCACAAATAACTCGTGTGGCAAAAATAGAATTATCCAAAGGCGAAAATAAAGTGGCTTTTGATAAATTGCCTGTTTCAATAGAAGAAAAAAGCGTTCAAGTAACAGGACGAGGAAATGCTATTTTAAATGATATAACTTTTAAAAAAGTTTTTTTTGCCGATTATCCTGAAGAGAAAGTAAAAGTTATTTATGATAAAATTGCAAATTTAGAGAAAGAAGGCAAAGAAATTTCGGATAATATTGAAATAGCGGATAACGAAGGAGAATTTGTAGAAAATATAGCAAGCAAACTAACTTCCGATACCGAAGGAGATAAAGCTGCACCAATTTTAGACCCTGAAAAATGGATTAAAATGGTAGATTTTTATCGCACAAAAAACGAAAAGATAAGAAGAGAATTACGAGAATTAAATATAAAAAAAGATGATTTGCAAGAAAAAATAAATAGTCTGCATAGAGAACTAAAACAATACGGAGCAAATAGAAATAAAACAAGAAATCAGGTGCAAATATCTCTTGAAAATGAAGAAGATACAGAAATGATTTTGGAATTAACATACATAACCTACGGAGCAAGTTGGTATCCATTCTACGATTTGCGAGCTTCTACAAGTAGCAAAAAAATGAACATATCATACAACGCCATGATTACGCAAGCAACTGGCGAGGACTGGAACGAAGTAGGCTTAAAAATTTCTACCGCACAAGTGCAAATTAGCGGAAAACAACCAGAATTATCAGCCTGGTATTTAGATATATACAGCCCACCAGTAGAACGACCAATAGCTATGAGAAGTATGATGAAATCAAGCAGTCCTAAAAAGAAAATGAAAATTAATAAAGAGGTTATTATGGATAAATTAGACATGGCTATGGACGATGCTTTTGCACCACCACCAGATATGAAAATAAAACAAGCAAAAGTAGAAACAGGTGCTACTTCGGTATTGTTTGATATTCAGGGAACTAACACCATAAAAAATGATAATACTCCACATAAAGTAAGTATTGCAATAAAAGAACTTCCCGCAGAATTTACCTACGGAACAGTGCCTAAAAAATCGCAATTTGCATACCTGAAAACCAAATCTACCAACGACACCGATTTTCCATTCCTACCTGGAGAGACTAATATTTTTCTTGATGGTAGTTTTGTTGCAAATTCAAGACTTCAGCTTGTTGCTCCAAACGAAAAATTTACCACCTCACTTGGCGTTGATGAATCTATTAAAGTGGAGTATAAATTAATAAATAAATTTGAAAAAGATAAAGGTGTTTTTTCTAAAAAAGCAAATATTGTATTTGAATACGAAACAATTATTACAAATAACAAAAAGACCAAAGAAAGGGTTGTTATTTACGACCAACTTCCTGTATCTCAAAATGATGATATTAAAGTAGAGTTAATATCTCCAAAATATAAAGAAGATACGGATAGTTTAAAAATAAATAAACAAAAATTTGTAGAATGGCATTATGAATTAGAACCAGCCGAAAAAGTGAAAATAGAATTTAGCTATTCGGTAGAGAGTCCACAAGATATTACGGTGAGTGGAATTTAAAATTATTCAATTTATCTGGAGTGCGACTCAAAGTCGCCCTCCGAATATCTAAGTTACCACTCAAATTTCATATTCTAAAATTAATTTACTGATGATTTATTTTTGCAAAAATAATATTTTTTTCTTTAAATAAGTTAAAAAAGCAAATAAAATTAACTTTATTTGCTTTTTGATATTAATCTTCACAATCACAAACTTTCTTAACTACTACTTCAAAGTCTTTACCGTAATAATGTCCTAATACTATATTTAAATACCAAGTATTTAAACCATTATTCATTAATTTTCAGTTCTTTCCAAGTTTGTTTAAAGTTGTTGCTGATATTAACTTCGGGAGTTTGCGAAGGTTTGTTAATGTCCAGAGCCTTGTTGTTTACGTTGTATTTTAGATAATCAAAAAGTTCGTTGTAGCTAATATCGGCTTGCGATTCTTGGAGTTTTTTTAATAAATAATATGTAAAGATGCCATGTTTTTTATCATCATAAGCCCAAGCAGATTGATTGTTGCTTGTGGCAGAAAAAACAATTATATTATTTGTTGTTACTTCGTTTTTGGGTTTTAGTTTTATACCACTTCTTGCACCTTGCGTAAGGTTTTGCTTACGTGCTCCTCCCGAAAAACAGGCATCAATAAAAATAGTTATTTTTTCGGCTTTTGTATCGGATAATTCTTGGTATAAATCGGGCAGGCTGACAGCAAGCGAAAGGTCTCCCGAACTAACATCTAATGGAATAATAAAAGGTATAGAATCTTTATTGGGCAAACCGTGTCCGGCATAATACAAAATAATTTCTGGCTTTTTTCCCGAAGCAACTGCATTTTTGGTCTTATTAATCAGCCAATTGATAGAACTTTGCATTTCACCTGCGGTGGCATTTAGCGTTAGTCTTAAATTATCGTCGTGAACACCCATTGTATTTTTGGCATACTGGGCAAAAGTTTTAGCATCGTGCATTGCATAAGGCACATCTTGCTCTTGCGAGAGTGATTGCTGTCGGTCGCTGTAATTTTCGTTGCCAATAACAAGGGCAAAAACAAATGGTCGCTTTTCTTTTTGTGGAATATTTTTATCTATTTCGCAATAAGGAACAAAAATATTTTTGTTTACTTGCTTGTCTGCCTGTTTGTTGGTTTTTCCCGAAAAGGCATCGTGAACAATTAGCTCGATGGAAATTCGTCTGTGTTCTGCTCCCACTTTGGACGAAATAAGAGCGTAGTGTTCAAAAGTATTATCGGTTATTTTTAGCGAGCTAATATTTTCAGTAATAAAATTTCTTACTGCGTAAGTTCGCAAATATGCAAGTTGTGAATTTTCTTTTACACCCGTTTTGGTATTTACCGATACATAATCAAAAAGTCCGTTGAGGAAATACTCTTTGTCGTTGAGTTCTCCGTATTCGCCTTTATAGGGGATTGTGTTGCGGACAGGTGAGGCATCTGTGGAACCAGTTATTTTTATGGTAACAGGTTTTCCAGCAAGCAGATATTCGTCAAGTTCTGACTCTACGGTCTTTTTCATTACCGACATAATTATTTTGGCGGCTTGCGAGTCTTTTAGATTATATGCTCCGGGAGGAAAGTCGTCGGTTTGTTTATCAAAATTGGTAACAATAGCATCGTTTTTCTTAACCTCAGACCTCAAAAAGTTGGTTTGTAAAATTGGACATTTTTAATGTAGTAATCAAA